>CAZNSS010000776.1:0-2188 GCA_964575465.1 uncultured Holophagales bacterium
GGCCGGATCAAGGACTACATCGCGATGCCGAAGCAGAACTTCTACCAGTCGCTCCACACGACGGTGATCCCGGAGGGGGAGCCCCCGTTCGAGATCCAGATCCGGACCCGGGAGATGGACCTCGTCGCCGAGCAGGGGATCGCGGCCCACTGGAAGTACAAGGAAGGCCGCGGGAGCCGGCGGGTCGACGAGCAGGGGATCGCGGCGATCCGGCAGATCCTCGACTCGACCCGCGACATCGCGAACCCGCGGGAGTTCCTCTCCTCGCTGAAGATGGACCTCTACGCCGACGAGGTCTACACCTTCACGCCGAAGGGGGCCGTCTACTCCTTCCCCCGCGGGGCGACGCCGGTCGACTTCGCTTACCGGATCCACACCGACGTCGGCCACCGGTGCGTCGGCGCCCGCGTGAACGGCAGGCTCGTCCCGCTCCGGACGCCGCTGGTCAACGGGGACATCGTCGAGATCCTCACCGCTCCAGTGGCCCAGCCCTCGCGCGACTGGCTCGCGTTCGTCGTCACGTCGCGGGGACGAAACAAGATCCGCGCGTTCCTCCAGACGAAGGAGAAGCAGAAGTCGATCGAGATCGGCCGGCGGTTCCTCGAGAAGGAGCTGAAGAAGGCCAGGCGCTCCTTCGGGAAGCTCGTCGACGCGAAGGCGTTCGACGCCGTCCTCCCCGATTTCGGGGTCGCCAAGGTCGACGACCTCCTCGCGGAGATCGGCTACGGCAAGGTCCTGCCGAAGGTCGTCGTCCAGAAGCTCTTCCCGCTGGAGGAGCCGCCCGCGGAGAGGGCGCCCTCCCGGGCCGACGCCCTCAAGAAGGTCGTCCGGAAGATCCTCCCGTTCGGCGGGACCGGCATCCTCGTGAAAGGGGAGAACGACCTCCTCGCCACGCTCGCGAAGTGCTGCCGCCCGGTGCCGGGGGAGGAGATCGTCGGCTACGTGACGCGGGGCCGCGGCGTCTCCGTCCACTCGGCCGCCTGCCCGAACGTGAAGAACCTCCTCTTCGACCCGAGCCGCGAGATCGAGGTGGAGTGGCACGTCGGCAAGGACGCGTCCTTCACGGTCGACTTCGAGGTCCAGGTAGAGGACCGGCCGGGGATCCTCGCGAAGATCACGCAGGTCATCTCGGACGCCGCCTCGAACATCGAATCGATCGAGGCCCGGACCAGCCCGGGCGGCACGGCGGTCATCGAGGGGAGCGTCACGACGCCGGACCGCCGGCACCTCGACAGGCTCTTCCTCGCCATCCGGGGCGTCCCGGGGGTCACCAGCGTGAGACGGAAGTTCAACGTCTCCCGGCTCGGCTCCCGCTGAAGGGGAACCGGCGCAGCTCCGGGGCTGGCACCCGGGCCGCGGACCGGAGCGTCAGCGAACGACCTTGGCGACCAGCTGGGACCGGAGGCAGCGGGTGCAGACCGTGACCCGCTTGGAGCCGCCCGGAACTGCCGCGCGGATCTTCCTCAGGTTCGGCTTGAACTGCCGGTTCGAGACGTTGTGGGCGTGGCTCACCCGGCGACCGGCGACCGGGGACTTTCCGCAGACTTCGCACATCTGGGGCATGGGGCGACTCCCTCTTGATTCCTGAACGCGATTTCCCGCGGCATCCCGACCCGTCCCTCGGAGCGGGGCGGCGCCGCCGGAACTGCGACTTATAGCGCCCCTCGGGCGCCCTGTCCAGAGGCTTCTCATGTCTTTCGAGTCCTTGACAGTCTTCGGCGACCCGCGCAACATAGCGGCCACAAAGGCTTTACTCAGCTCGTGCCAGGGCGTCGCGTCGGTTCCGGAACGTAGAGGGAGGGAGACCGCACCGTGTTGTTCCGCAAGGCCAAGAACCTCGTCGGTCTCGACATCGGCTCTTCCGCCGTCAAGCTGGTCGAGCTCAAAGCAGGAAAAGAGGGGAAGTTCCAGCTCGTCAAGGCGGGCCTGGAGAACCTCTCGCCGGAGGCGATCGTCGACGGCGCCATCATGGATTCCTCGCTGGTCGTCGAGACGATCTCGCGCCTTCTCGCCTCGACCGGGATCAAGAACTCCAACGTGGCCGTCTCCGTCTCGGGCCACTCGGTCATCGTCAAGAAGATCCAGCTTCCGACGATGCCCGAGGAGGAGCTCTCCGAGTCGATTCGTTGGGAGGCGGAGCAGTACGTCCCGTTCGACATCAACGACGTCTACCTCGACTACGTCGTCC
>CAZNSS010000777.1:0-2187 GCA_964575465.1 uncultured Holophagales bacterium
CCGCGCGTAGCGCTGCATCTCCGGGCTCTCCGGTCCGATTCCGGCTCGTCGCGCGTGCCCATAGACCTCTGCGTGCGCACGGGCGCGCGCCCGGCAGCGGACTGGATCGAGCGGCTCTCCTCTCGACAGCCGGTCTTCGCCGTGGTCTCGCACTTCCGCTACGAAGTCCTTCACCTGGACGAGCCTCGTCCCGAGTGCGGCCACGCGGCAGTCGTACTCCCAGTCCTCTTCCTGCCGGAGAGAAAGCCAGGGCCCGGCCGCGTCGGTGACGGAACGGCGGTAGAGAGGCGTCGGCGTGTCCCACCAGCGTTCCGTCAGGAATGCCGGGAACATCGTCTCCCGCTCCGCGCCCGAGCCTTTCCACGGCCCCTCGACGAGAGAGCCGTCGCTCTTCCGGAACCGCGTGTAGCCGTACGCGACACCTGCATCCGGGGCGCTCCGCAACGCCGCGACCTGGATCTCGAGCTTCCGGGGAAGGAGGAGGTCGTCGCTGTCGAGGTATTGCAGGAACTCCCCGCGGGCCGCGAGACGCCCGGTCTCCCGGGCAGCGCCAGGTCCGCCGTTCGGCCGGTGGATCACCCGGACGAGGTCCAGCATCCCGCTCGCCAGCTCCTCGCACGCCTCCGCCGTCCCGTCCGTGGAGCCGTCGTCGACGACGAGCACCTCGACCGGGCGATAGGTCTGCGCGACGACCGAGGCGACCGCCTCCTTCATCATTCCTGCCCTGTCATGGACGGGGATGACGACGGAGACGAGGCCTTGCACCGTTTCGAGCACCGCTATGTCGCCGCCAGATAGTGCCGAGCCCAGAGGTTCAGCATGAGGAGCCTCCAAGCCACGATGGAGAGGATACTGAGGCCGCTCGGTGGCCGGTAGCCCTGCAGGCCCCTCTGAAAGTAGTCCTCCATGGCCCGACGAAGACCGAGTGTCGCGGTCATCCCGGCCGGGTCGAGGACGACGTCTCTGGCGTAGGCCCGGAACGACGGCGAGTCCTCAATCCAGGTGGCGGCGATCGACCCTCCGACCTTCGGCCGGCGCGTCGTTTCCGGTGGGAGGAGGCCGTGCCGCTCCGCCATGTGCCGCAGGAGGCACTTGTTCGTGCCCTCCCGCAGGAGCATCTCCCGAGGTGTCCGGAAGCCTTCCTCGGCGACTCGCTGGTCGAGGAACGGCACGCGCGCCTCCACGCTCGCCGCCATGCTCGCCTTGTCGACCTTCATGTTGTAGTTCGACGGAAGCTGGTGCCGTGTCTCGAAGAGACGGACCGTCGAGAAAGCATCGCCGGACTCGGCGTCGAGCTCTCTCACGAGGCGGACGAGCGGTAGGAGCTCCCTGCCCCAGCGCCTGCCGGAAAACCAGCGGTAGAGCCTCAGCCCCCGGCGAAAGGCGCCGAGGCTCTCGGCCTCAGGCCCTCCCGCACTCAGGAAGTCCGGATAGCCACCGAAGATCTCGTCCGATCCCTCTCCGACGAGGACGACCTTCACCCCCGCCTCGCGGCACTTCCTGTAGAGAAGCATCGTTGAGATCACGCCCCAGTCGCCGAAGAGGTCGTCCACGTACCAGGACGACTCCTCCAGGCCGGCCGTGATTTCCTCCGGACGGATGAGGAGTTCCTCGTGGGAAGTGCCGAGGCAATCGGCTACGGCGCGGCCGAACGGACGTTCGTCGAGGGCGGAGTCGGCAAAGCCCATCGAGAGTGTCCTTACAGGTCCGGATCGGCGCGCGAGGGCCGCAAGGACGCTCGAATCGAGGCCACCGGAGAGGAGGAGCCCGACGGGCACGTCGGCCACAAGATGCTGGCGCACGACCAGTGAGAGGGTTTCGAAGAGGCGGTCTGCCCGAGCGTCGAGCGAGTTCTCTCCGGACTCTTCCCGGACGACCCGCGGAGGCTTGAAGTAGGGCCGTGACTTGGGTCGCCGCCCGGCCACGACGTCATCGTATGTAACCGCCAGGACGTGTCCCGGCGGGAGCTTCTGAACGCCTTCCAAGGCGGTTCGATCCACGTCGGCGATGAAGGAGTATTCGAGGTACTGGCGCAGCGAGCGCGAGTCCGGCCTCGCCTCGAAGTTTGTAAGTCCCAGGAACGCTTTGAGCTCGGAGGCGAACGAGAGGCGACCCGTGGCCGACCACCAGAGGTACAGGGGCTTGATCCCCATCGGGTCGCGCGCCAGGACGAGGACCCGACGCCGG
>CAZNSS010000778.1:0-2177 GCA_964575465.1 uncultured Holophagales bacterium
CGAGGCGCAGACGAGGGCGCCGCTCGCGGCCGGGAGCGCGGAGCCGACGCGGTCGGAGAACGCCCCGGCGAAGGGGGCGACGCAGAGGACCGCGAGCGGGAACGCCGTGAGGACGAGCCCGACTCGCCCCGGCCCCTCGCCGAGGAGGCGGCTCAGGAGGAAGGGGGTCAGGAAGACGACGACGTACTGCGCCATGAAGTTCAGGACGGCCGCGGAGGCGCCGAGGACGACGCTCCGGCTCGAGAAGATCGAGAGCGCGACCATCGGGTCGGCCGCGCGCCGCTCGGCGCGGACGAAGAGCGCCCCGCACGCGACGGCCACGAGGAGGAGCGGGGCCGTCCGGGTCGAGAGGCCCTCCTGCTGCGCGCGGTTGACGAAGAGGAGGAACGCGGCGAGCGCGCCGAGCGCCGTCGCCGCGCCCGGGAGGTCGAGGCGTCCCGGCCTTCCCGGGGGCTCCGGGAGGACCCGGCGCGCGAAGGCCCACGCGAGGAGGCCGAGCGGGAGGTTCACGAGGAAGGCCGCGCGCCAGCCGAAGCTCGCCGCCAGGAGCCCGCCGAGGCTCGGCCCGAGGGCGAGGCCGACCGAGATGCTCGCCGCGAAGAGCCCGATCGCCTTCCCCCGCTCGGCGGGAGGAAAGGTCGCCGTCAGGATCGCGAGCGGCACCGACATGAGCGCCGCCGCCGCGACTCCCTGCAGGGCGCGGAACGCGACGAGGGCCGCGATCGTCGGCGCCGCCGCGCAGAGGCCCGACGCCGCGACGAAGGCGAGGAGGCCTGAGAGGAAGACGCGCCGGTGGCCGCGGAGGTCCCCGAGCCGCCCGAAGAAGAGGACGAGGCTCCCGCTCGCGAGGAGGTACGCCATCGGCACCCACTGGACGGCGGCGAGGCTCGCGGAGAAGGAGCGCGAGAGCGTGGGGAGAATGACGTTGACGATGCTCGCGTCGACCGGGCCGAGGACCGCCCCGGACATCACCGCGGCGAGGACCAGCGACCTCCGGGCGCCGTCCCCGGGGGCCGTCACGAGATCCAGCCCCGCTTCTTCATCCAGAGGAGCATGCCGCCCGAGATCCCGGCACAGAGGACCCAGAAGCCCGGGTAGGCCCAGCGGGAGTCGAGCTCGGGCATGTTGTGGAAGTTCATTCCGTAGACGCCGGCGATGAACGTGATGGGGATGAAGATGGTGCCGACGACGGTGAGCACCTTCATCACCTCGTTCATCCGGTTGCTCGTCGCCGTCATGAAGGTCTCCTGGACCGACGCGACGACCTCGCGGTAGGCCTCGATCATCTCGATCACCTGGACGATGTGGTCGTGCACGTCGCGCAGGTAGGTCCGCGTCGTCTCGCTCAGGCACTCGTGCGGCTCGCGCATCAGCGAGGCGATGACCTCGCGCATCGGCCACGCCGCGCGCCGGAGGACGAGGAGCTCGCGGCGGAGGACGTGGACCTTCGAGATCGCATCGCGCGTCGGGTTCTCGAGCACCTCGTCCTCGAGCTGCTCCAGCCGGTCGCCGAGCTCCTCGAGGAGCGGGAACCAGCGGTCGACGATCGAGTCGAGGAGCGTGTAGACGAGGTAGCTCGCGTCGTGCTGCCGGATCCGCGACGCGGCGGCCGTGAGGCGGTGCCGCACCGGGGCCCAGAGGTCGTCCCCGCTCCTCTCGCGGAAGGTCACGACGGTGGCGTGCCCGACGAAGACGCTCACCTGCTCCTCCTGGAGCCGCCCGTCGGCCAGGCCGAGGACGCGGGCGACGACGAAGAGCCTCGCCTGGAACTCCCCCTGCGCCGGGTACGCCTCGCACTTCGGCCGCTGCGGCACGTGCAGGACGTCCTCGACCGCGAGCGGGTGGAGGTGGTACTTGCGGGCGAGCGCCTCGACGACGCCGAGGTCGGCGAGCCCGCCGACGTCGATCCACCTCACGACCACCCAGGGCGGCCGGTGCTCCGCGAGGAACGCGTCGAGGTCGCCCACTTCGAGGCTCCGCGCCTCGTCGGGGCTGAAGTCGACGCAGGTGACGCGCGCCGCCCCCGGCGTGCTCGGGAGGCGGGCGAGGTCCTCCGGTGCCAGCCCCGGGCGGGCGCCGGGCGTGTCGTCGTGACGCGCGGGGAACCGGAGCCGGTGACCGGCCTCGTCCCCGGGCGGCGCGCCGGGCTCGCCGACCGGCGAGCCGCCGGGCCGCTC
>CAZNSS010000779.1:0-2174 GCA_964575465.1 uncultured Holophagales bacterium
CTCGGATCTGGCCTAGTAAATCTCCCGAGCATGGGGACGTAGGTCCTAGCGTGCACTAGATGCTGCGAAGCGAATCCCGTCGACGAGGAGCAAAGCCGCATCGGGAGCGGGCGCGTGGCCGTCGAGGTCCATCGGCCCCAGCCCTCGCCGAAAGCGTCCGTGCGCGCATCGACTATTCCCGGAGAAGCGACCAGGCCGAGGGGCGGCTTCGCGCCCTCGGCCCGGGAGCTCGCAGCGAAAAGAGGAAGCATCACGAATGGGAAGCGTAGGCCCTGCGGTTCGCGGGGGTCAAGGCGCGCGACGGCCGACCGGCGCGCGACGACCGCGGGGATGCGTCCGGGCGTGGACCCTCACGAGGTCGGGCACCGTCACCCGGGTGTAGATCGTGGTCGTGGCGACGTGAGCGTGGCCGAGCAGCTCCTGCACGTGCCTGACCCCGGCGCCGGCGCGCAGCAGGTGCGTGGCGCAGGCGTGCCGGAGCGAATGCGCCGTGACGCTCTTCTCGAGCCCCGCATGCACCGCCGCCTCCTTCACCAGGGCGCTCACCGTCTTCGGCGACAGCCTCCGCCCCCGATGCGCCGCGTCCCGCCGCGCCCCGACGAAGAGCGCCGGGCTCCGGCCTCCCGCCGAAAGCTCCGGCCGTCCCGACGTCAGGTAGAGCCGCAGCCTCTCCGTGGCCTCGGTCCCCATCGGCACGAGGCGCCCGCGTCCTCCCTTGCCGCGCCTTACCAGCACCGTCCTCTCGACCAGGTCCAGGTCCGAAACGTCCAGAGCCGCCGCCTCGCTCCGCCGCAGCCCCGCCCCGTAGAGAAGCGCCAGCAGCGCCCCGTCCCTCAGCTCGAGCGCCGACCTCCCCGGCGCCTGAAGAAGCCGCGCCATCTCCTCCTCCGACGGCACCCCCTTCGGCAGACCCTTCTTCGGATGCCGCAGCACCAGCGATGCCGACGGATCGGCCAGCAGCCGCCGTCTCCTCACCATCCATCCGAAGAAGCGCCGGACGGCCGCCAGCAGGTCGTGCCGCGACTTCGCCGACAGAGCCCGGCCCTCCGCCTCCCGCTTCCTCCGATACCGATGCCGCGCCAGCTCCTCGGCCCAGCTCGCGACGTCCTCCCTCCGCACCTGACCCGCGCTCCCGATCCCTCGCGCCAAGAGCCACGTCCCGAAGCGCTTCAGAGCCAGCGCCTCTCCCGCCAGAGTCCCTTCGGCGAGCCCATCGGCCCTTCGGCACGAGAGATAGAGGCCCACCTCTTCTTCCAGCCTCATCCGCGCCCTCTCTCCCGAGGGTGGAAGCGCTTGTGGACGGCCACGAGGTCCCCGATCGACACCCGCGTGTAGATCTCCGTCGTCGACAGCGACGCGTGCCCGAGCAGCTCCTGGATGTGCCGGATGTCGGCCCCGCCCCGAAGCATGTGCGTCGCGCAGGCGTGGCGCAGCCCGTGGGGCCGCACCTCCTTCGTGATCCCCGCTGTTCGCGCGGCCCGCTTCACCACGTTGACGACGGCAAGCGGGTCGAGGGGATGGCCGTTGACCGTCAGGAAGAGCCTCTCCGTCTCCTTCCCCTTCCGCAAAGCCTCCCGCCCCTTCCTCACCCACGCCCTCACCGCCTCGCATGCCGCTTCTCCCAGCGGCACCGCCCGGTCCTTTCCACCCTTGCCCCTGCGCACCGTCAGCAGCCCCGCGCTCCCGTCGAAGTCGGCGAGGTCGAGAGCCCGCAGTTCGGCGTTGCGGATTCCCGTGGCGTACAGCACCTCCAGCATCGCCCGGTCCCTCAGCCCCATCGGCGTCGAGCCGCCCACCGCCTCGCATAGCCGCATCGCCTCCCTCGGCGACAAGAGCGCCTGCGGCAGCCCCCGGCGCTTCCTCGGCAGCCGCAGCCCCGAGGCCGGATCCAGAAGCAGCAGCCCCTCCTCGCACAGGAAGCGGAAGAAGCGCTTCAGAGGCACCAGCCGCGCGTGCTGCGTCGCCACCGACGGCCGGCGGACCTCTTTCCCGCGCCGCACCTCGGCCGACAAGAGGCTCGTCTGATACGCCGACAGCACCTCCGCCGTCACCTGAGCCAGGTCCTCGACGTCGGTCTCCTTCTCGAGCCAGGCGAGGAAGAGCGAGATGTTGTGGGAGTAGGAGGGGATCGAGCGGGGCGACCATCCCCAGCTCTTCATCGCCTCCACGAAGCG
>CAZNSS010000780.1:0-2174 GCA_964575465.1 uncultured Holophagales bacterium
TGGCGGTTGCGCCACTCCTTCGGCAGGTGGTACGGCTCGTGCGGCGCCTGGTGGGCGACGTACGCGAAGAACGGCTTGCCGTCGCCGTGATTCTCGTCGATGAACTTGATCATCTTGTCTGTGTAGGTCTTCGTCGCGTAGAAGTCTTTCGGCAGGCTCTTCAGGTAGCGCCCGTCCTCGGTGTAGAGCGACTTGGGGGTGAGGGCCGAGAAGTTCCAGTCGTCCCAGTAGCTGCCCATCCCGTCGAGCAGCGTGAAGTCGCGCTCGAAGCCGCGCGCGGCCGGGATCTGTCCGGGCTCCTTCCCCAGGTGCCACTTGCCGACCATGTAGGTGTGGTAGCCGGCGTCCTTCAGGAGCTGCGGCAGCGTGACGACGCGGTCGTTGAGGTTGCCCTCGTAGCCGTCCAGGCCCCTCTGGTTCGGCGCCGTCCACTCGCTCATGTTGCCGAGGCCGTTGAGGTGCGTGTCCACGCCCGAGAGGAGAATCGACCGGGTAGGGGAGCAGGTCGCGTGCGTGTAGAAGTTCGTGAACCTCACGCCACCCTTGGCCAGGGAGTCGAGGTTCGGCGTCTTGATCTCGCTGCCGAACGAGCCCATGTCGGAGAAGCCCATGTCGTCGCCGAGGAGGACGACGATATTCGGCCGGCGGTTCGCCTGGGCCGCGGCGGGGTTTGCGAGAGCGGCGAGCAGGCCGGCGAGGCCGAGGACGGCCAGCCTGCCAGGCCGCCGGCTCGCGGTACCGGGCCTCCCGTCGCGGTCGCGTCTCGAGGTTCGCAGCAGGTTCTTCATTCCCTCTCCCTTCCCGTGACCCGGCATTCGGACCGGCCCCCCCGACCTCGAGGAAGGCGGCTCACCGCCGGAAGACGGGCATCGGCTATTGTCCCCGACAACGTGGACCATGGTATTCCCCCGCGAGTGGACCTGTCCCCCGTGAAGTCTCGGGGGGGCGGGTCGGGCCGTCTATCGGAATTCCGCAGACGGAAGGCCCGGCGATGCTGAAGCAAGGCGTCGGCCCGGACCCGCCGGCGATCACGGTCGTCGAGATCGACGACCCCACGCGCGCCGGCGAAGGAGTCGAGGTCGCCGACCTGGACGCCGTTCAGCTGGCGGCGGCCCCTTTCCGGGCGAGGCGGGTGGTCGTCCGTCTGGAAGGCGGGGTCGTCGTTCATTACTCGACGAACCATCGTGTTCGGGCGCGAACGAAGACCCAGCTCGGCCTGGTGGCCTTCGTCACCTTCGGCCCCGAAACGAAGGGGAAGGTGAACGGAATGCCCATCCGTCCCGACCTGGTGCTGGCGGTCGAAGCCGGGACGGAGGTCGTCTTAGTTCCCGAGTCCGGGTACGAGAGCATCTCGCTCCTGCTCCCCACGGCGGACGTCCGTGGGCACCTGCGCGCGCGGCGGAGGGAGGGCGAACTCCGGTTGCCGCGCGGCGTGGAGATCCTGCAGACGAACGTAGCGACGGCCCGGCGGCTCTTCGACTGGGGCAAGCGGCTCGTGGATCTCGCCGCGCGCCGGCCGGCGCTGTTCAACGACCGGAAGGAGACACGTGTCGCGGCGCAGGCGGAGATGGTCGAGACGCTTCTCTCGACGCTCGGGCCGACCCGCGCGCTGGAGCCCGTCCGGTCCGCCAGGGGGCTCCATGCTCCGGTCCTCGTCGTGAAGAAGGCCGAGGACTACGCCCTGTCCCACACGAACGATCACGTCCACGTCGGCGACCTGTGCCGGGCCGCCTCCGTGAGCGAGCGAACGCTCCAGTACGCCTTCCGGGAAGTCGTCGGCGTCACGCCGGTGGCCTACCTGATCCGGCTCAGGCTGCATCGCGTGCGCCAGGCGCTCCTGGCGGCGGGCCGCGGGTCGACCACGGTCTCCGCCGTGGCGCTCGACTGGGGTTTCTGGCACCTCGGCGAGTTCTCGCGCGCCTACAAGGAGTGCTTCGGCGAGCTACCGTCGGACACCCTCCGACGAAAGCCCGATCCGGCCGGGCGCTAGAACGTCAGCGAAGCGCCCGCCAGCGGGCCCTGGCTCACGACGTCCCACTTGAAGCCGCCGTCCTTCTCGTAGTCCTGGTCGAGGTAGCGGTAGCCGACGGAGAGGGTGACCGACTTCGAGGCGTGCCACTTCACGCGCGCGTCGACGTCCCAGGTGAAGTCGCAGCCGACGCCGAAGCCGCCGA
>CAZNSS010000781.1:0-2174 GCA_964575465.1 uncultured Holophagales bacterium
GATCGCCTCCTGCTCCATCGCGAAGACGTGGTGCGAGCCCGGTGCCGGGCTCGCAAAGGCCCGCCGCCCCGCGTAGTGAAGGGGCCGGCCCGCCGACCCGGCGACCGATCCCTCGAGGAACTGCTCGCGGACGAACCGCCAGGCGCCCATGTTCTTCGGCTCCTCCTGGGCGAAGACGAGAGCCGCGTCCTGCGGGTAGCGCGCCAGGACCCTCGACAGCCCCTCTCCGGGGAACGGGTAGAGCTCCTCGAGACGGACGATCGCGACGTCCGAGCGCACCGCCTTCTCGCGCGCCGCGAGGAGCTCGTAGACGAGCTTGCCGCTCGCGAGGACGACGCGTCTCACGCCCCCCGCGCCGCCCGCGGAGAAGGCCGCGTCGTCGAGCACCGGCTGGAACGAGCCGTTCACGACGTCGTCGAACGTCGAGACCGCCCTGGGGTGGCGGAGGAGGCTCTTCGGCGACATGACGACGAGCGGCCGCCTCACGTCGTCGCGCATCTGCCTCATCAGCAGGTGGTAGTACTGCGCGGGCGTCGAGACGTTCGCGACGCTCATGTTGTTCTCGGCGCAGAGCGTCAGGAAGCGCTCGAGGCGCGCCGAGGAGTGCTCCGGCCCCTGCCCCTCCTGCCCGTGCGGGAGGAGGAGGACGAGGTCGCAGGTCTGGCTCCACTTCTGCTCGGAACCGGAGATGAACTGGTCGATGATGATCTGCGCCCCGTTCGCGAAGTCACCGAACTGGCCTTCCCAGAGGACGAGAGACGACGGGTCGGCCACGGCGTAGCCGAACTCGAAGCCCATGACCCCGAACTCGGAGAGGAAAGAGTCGATGACCTCGAACCGGGCCTGCGGCTCGGCGATCGCGTTGAGCGGGACGTACTCCTGCCCCGTCTTGGGGTCGGCGAGGACCGAGTGCCGGTGGCTGAACGTGCCGCGCCCCGAGTCCTGCCCGGAGAGGCGGACGGGGGTCCCTTCCTGGAGGAGCATGCCGAACGCCAGCATCTCGCCGCCCGCCCAGTCGATCTCGGGGCGGCCGCTCGCGTAGTCGGCCCTCTTCTTCAGGAGCGGGCGAAGCTTCGGGTGGACCTCGAAGCCGGGCGGAAGCGTCGAGACGGCCCGGACGACCTTCTCGAGCCGCTCGCGGACGCTTCCCTCCGGCTGGAAGCGGGGCGCGGCCGGGGCGACCAGCGAGTCGGAGAAGGCGCCGCGGGTCCGGGTCGCCGCCGAGGCGTCGTAGGCCTTCTCGAGCCTCTGCTTCGCCTCGACCCAGAAGTGCTCCACCTCCGCGGCCGTCAGCACGCCGTCGCGGACGAGGGAGTCCCCGTAGAGGCGGGCGACCGAGGAGTGGTTCCGGATCTTCGCGTAGAGCAGCGGCTGCGTGTAGCTCGGCTCGTCCCCCTCGTTGTGCCCGTACCGGCGGTAGCAGACCATGTCGACGACCGCGTCGTGGCCGAACGTCTTCCGGTACTCGATCGCCAGGTCGACCGCCTGGACGACCGCCTCCGGGTCGTCGCCGTTCACGTGGAAGATGGGGGCCTGGACCGCCTTCGCGACGTCGGTGCAGTACGGCGAGGAGCGGGCGTCCTTCGGATTCGTCGTGAAGCCGATCTGGTTGTTGACGATGACGTGGATCGTGCCGCCCGTCCGGTACCCCTCGAGCTTGCACATGTTGAGCGTCTCGGCGACGAGCCCCTGGCCCGCGAACGCCGCGTCCCCGTGGAGGAGGATCGGGAGGATCCGCTCCCGAGCCGTGTCGCCCGAGCGCTCCTGCTTGGCGCGCACCATCCCCTCGACGACCGGGTCGACCGCCTCGAGGTGGCTCGGGTTCGGCGCGAGGCCCAGCTTCACGCGCTTCCCGCCGGGCGTCTCGTGGCTCCCGACGGCCCCGAGGTGGTACTTCACGTCGCCCGATCCCTGGATCGACTGCGGGTCGAGGACGTCCTCGAACTCCGCGAAGATCCGGTCGACCGGCTTGCCGACCACCGTCGTCAGGATCGTCAGGCGTCCCCGGTGCGGCATCCCGATGACCGCCTCCTCGACGCCCATCTCCGCGGCCCGGTCGAGGAGCCGCGTGAGGAGCGGGATCGCGGCCTCGCCCCCCTCCAGGGAGAAGCGCTTGTGCCCGACGTACTTGGCGTGGAGGAACTTCTCGAAGCTCTCCGCCTCGACGAGCTTGG
>CAZNSS010000782.1:0-2166 GCA_964575465.1 uncultured Holophagales bacterium
CCTGCGGCATCTCGGGCGCCATCCAGCACATGGCGGGGATGGGCTCCTCGAAGGTCATCGTCGCGATCAACAAGGACCCCGAGGCGCCGATCTTCAAGGTCGCCACCTACGGCATCGTCGGCGACATGTTCCAGATCGTCCCGGCGCTGACCGAGGCTGTGAAGAAGTCGAAGGCCTGAGCGGACAAGTGGGGGGTCCGGGGGGGCGCGCGCAAGCCCAGCCCCCCCGGCGAGCGAAGGCAAAGGCCTGAGCGGACGGGTGGGGCCGGGGGGGGGCTCGGCCCCCCGGCTCCCTCTCCGCAAACGGGAAAGGCGGCCGCGAGGCCGCCTTTCTCGTTTCCGGATGCCGCGCCGCCTAGGGCTGCGGCGTCTCGCCCGTGACGTTCGCGGTGAAGTCGGTGTAGCCGATGCC
This sequence comes from uncultured Holophagales bacterium, assembly GCA_964575465.1. Lineage (GTDB taxonomy): Bacteria > Acidobacteriota > Thermoanaerobaculia > UBA5066 > UBA5066 > UBA5066. The sequence continues at coordinate 412 of CAZNSS010000782.1, forward strand.
GCAGCCGTTCACCCAGAGGAACCGGATGATGTCGATGCCGGAGTAGACGCCCGAGCGGTAGAGGTACCGGCCCGGGACGTTCGGGTCGGGCGTGAACGAGCCCCTGCTCTGCAGCTGCACGACCGCGTAGCGGACGCCGGAGAGGTCGGGGACGGAGGCCGGGTCGACGAGGATCGGGACGGTCGTGCTCCCGGCGACGTACGCCGCTCCCGGGTTGATGATCGGCACGTACCTCTGCGGGTCGACCGGGACCGTGATCGACGCCGAGTCCGACGAGCCGTCCTGGGCCAGGGCGGTGACCACGAACGAGGAGGTGCTGGTGACCGTCGCCTCGACGCCGCCGTTCGCGACGAAAAGCTCGTCGAAGCCGCTCACGGTGACGCCGACGGCGTTCTCGGTCTGCCAGGAGATCAGGACGTTCGTCGACGGGGCGCAGCCGCGCTCGGGGATCGCCTCGAGCCGGACGATCCGCGGGGCCCCCGGGAGGACGACGTGGGCGGTGAACTCGGCGGTCGCCGGGCCGCAGGAGCCCGTTGCCGTGAGCTTCACGACGTCGGTCCCGGGCGTGACGCCGGCCGTGTAGATCCAGGTCGTCCCCTGGACGGTGAAGGTCGACCCGGTCGACTCCTGCTTCGTGAACGCGGCGGTGACCGGCCCGGTCCCGAGCGGGAGGATGCCGGTGACGACGCCGCCCGTCGGAATCGTCCCGGACGCCGGGACGGGGGTCGGCTTCGGGGTCGACGGGGTGACCGTGACCTGAAGAGGCCGGACGGACGTCTGCCCGGTGAGGGCCGTGGCGGTGAGGACGAAGTCGCCGCTCGCGTTCACCGTCGCCACGACGGAGCCGTTCGCGGGGAGGTCGTTCCCGACGCCGCTGATGCTCACCTTCGCCGCGCCGGTCGTCTGCCAGGAGAAGGTCGTCTCGAGCGGCGCGCAGCCGGTCGACGGGCTCGCCGTGTAGGAGACGATGACGGGGGCCGTGGAGAAGGCGGACCGCTTCACGGCAAGCGGGATCGCCGTGCCGTCGCTCGACTTGTTCTCGTTGCGGATCGCGTAGGGGAAGCCGTAGCCGGAGAGGAGCCGGAGGCGGAGCGCGAGGGAGGGCTTGTCGACCGCGGCGGGAACGAGCGCCTCGAGGGAGGACTGGCCCGCGCTGCCCGGGAGGGCCTCGACGGTCCCCGTGCCGGCGAGGGCGCCCGCCGAGAAGACGGCCACCTCGACCCGGCAGGCCTGGGTGGCGGAGGCGGCGCAGACGACGCCGACGTTCGTCCGGCCGCGGCCGGCGTCGGTGGAGGCGGAGACGTCGGCCCCGCCCCCCGTCGCCTCGTCGCCGGGGACGAGGAGCTCGGAGGGGAGGACTGCGGAGATGCTGACGCCGTACCGGCCGGCAGTGGTCTCGTTGTACGTCTGCGACCACGCCGAGACGGGGGCGTCGGAGCGGACCTGGTAGGCGAAGGCGCCCTTCTGCGCGAGCACCGCCGGGGCCGCGATCGCGGCGACGCCGTTGGCCGGGATGGTGAAGGAGGCGGTCGCGACGACGCTTCCGCCCACCCAGAAGTCGACGCCGCCGCTGGCCGCCGCGGGGCCGGTGACGTAGACGGTCGTGTCGAAGCGGGCACCCTGGTTGCCTTCTCCCCTGGCCCCCGGCCCGCCCCAGAGCTCCGTCCCCTGCGACGCGGCGAGCGCCGCGGCCCCCGCCCCCGGCGACGCCGTGGCGACCGCGGCAAGCGCGAGCAGGACGGCGATAACGAGGAA
>CAZNSS010000783.1:0-2164 GCA_964575465.1 uncultured Holophagales bacterium
GCGGGTCGCGCGCCTCGCGCCGGAACCGGCCGAGGATCGAGGCGACGAGGAGGTCCCTCTTCTCGTCGACGCCGAGGGCGTAGTGGAGGCTCGACGAGCCGCGGATCAGCTCCGGGAGCTTCTTCTCGAGGTCGGCGACGGGCCAGGCCGCGTCGGCGCCGTGGACCTTCACCGCGCCCTTCACGCCGGCGCGCCGCCCTTCCCACGTCTCCCGCTCGCGGTCCCTCGGCCTCACGAAGAGGAAGAACGCCCGGGCCCCCGCGTCGAGGACGGCGACCGCCTCCGGCTCGCCGAACCCCGTCAGGTAGAAGAGATCGGGGTCGGGCCGGTAGCGGTACGTCCCGTCCCAGCCGAGGTGCTGCTCGGGAGTGGCGAAGAGGATCGCCACGCCCTCCTTCACGCGGTCGAAGAAGCGCCCGCGTCGGCGGGCGAAGAGGTCGTTCACGGCGCTCGGCATGGCGGCGAGTCTACCCGCGCCCCCCGTGAGAGGATTCCCCCGATGGAGCCTCTCCGCATCGTCCGCCGCCTCGCCACGCTCTACCCGGGCGAAACCGCCTCGCGCCTGAAGCGCGCCGTGATCGAGGGACAGGTGACGGTGAACGGAGCCCCCGTCGACGACCCCGGGGCGCTCGTGAACGAGACGGACGCCGTCGTCTTCGACGCGAACCGGAAGGTGAGGCGGAAGGTCGACACGTCTCTGACGGTCCTCCACGAGGACGAGGACTCGGTGGCGGTCGTCAAGCCCGCCGGGCTCCTGACGCACCCGACCGAGGCGAAGGAGAAGGACTCGCTCCTCTCGCGCGTCTCGACCTGGGCGGCGAAGCGGGGGAAGGGGCGCCCCTACATCAGCGTCGTCCATCGGCTCGACAAGGAGACCTCGGGCATCCTCGTCTTCGCCCGGAGCCGGAAGGGGCTCGTCAGCCTCCAGGCCCAGCTCCGGGCCCACACGGTCGACCGGCGCTACCTCGCCGTCGTCGAGGGGAGCCTCGGGGAGGAGCGAGGGACGTTCGATTGGCCGATCCTCGAGGAGGGGGAGCGCCGCAAGCGGGTGGCCCGGGAAGGCGAAGCGGGGATCAGGGCGATCACCGACTGGAAGGTGCTCGAGCGGTTCGGCATCGCGACGCTCGTCGAGGCGCGGCTCCGGACCGGGAGGACGCACCAGATCCGGATCCACTTCTCCCACGCGGGGCACCCCCTCGTCGGCGACCAGGTCTACCGCGACCCGAAGAAGCCCCTCTTCCCCGTGCCTTTCCGGAGACAGGCGCTCCACGCCGGCCACCTCGGGTGGGAGAAGCCGGACGGCGGCAAGGTCTCCGTCTCGACGCCTCCCCCGAGGGACTTCGAGGAGCTCCTCGCCGCTCTCCGCAAGCGCCTGGAGAAGCCGGCGCGGCCGAAGGGCGGCGCGATCCGTCCGGCCCGTGGCGGCGGCAGGCGACCGTAGCCATATTCAAGGCAGGAGACTTCTCCGGGGTACCGGCGGGGCGCCGCTCTCCGCGGAGCACCCGGCGGGGAGGTCTCGTCGAAGAGACGGAAAGGGGGGAGAAGCCGTGAAGGCCGCTCTCATCTTCACCGGTTCCGGGCCGATCGCCATCCTGACCACCCACGAGACCCTGACCGACCCGGATCTCGTCGCCCGGTTCTCGGCCAAGGGGATCCGGAAGTTCCTCGCCTTCGAGGTCCCGGTCGAGGCCGTCCAGGCGAAATACCGGGCGCACTACGACCACGTGCTCGAGGACATCAAGCAGGAGGACGACCTCCGGGTCGTCGACGAGAACGGGCATCGCATCTACGCGGCGTTCTCGCTCAGGGAGCTCGGCGCGCCGATCGTCTGGGAGTCCTAGCGACGCGTCCGGGAGGCGAGCCCGGGCGATCTCCCCGCCTTTTCCCTCGCGCCCTCCGGAGACGAAAGGGCCGGGCGCGCCCCTTCTGGTCGAGCCCGGCCCTTCGGTCGCGATCCCGTGGAGACCTACTCGAGGACGACGAGGACGACCCGGCGGTTCGCGGCGTTGGCCTTCCTGCCCTTGCCCGTGTCGGCCGGGAGCGTGTCGCCGTAGGAGATCGTCGCCATCCGCTGGATCGGGAGCTGGTGCCTGCGCGCCAGGTAGCGGCGGACGGACTCGGCGCGCTTCTCGCCGAGGGCGTCGTTGATCTCGGCGGTGCCGGT
>CAZNSS010000784.1:0-2160 GCA_964575465.1 uncultured Holophagales bacterium
AGGAAGCGCCGGCACGTCGCGGACCCGGTCGGTCCCGCGGCCCCGGCCCGGACGACGCCGCGCGGCAACCGCTTCGCCTTCCACATCCCGCGCCCCGACCTGAACCAGACGCACCTCCTCGTCGGGACGCCCGCCCCCGCCTACGCCGACCGGATCGTCCCGGCGGCGTGGCTCCTCTCCGTCGTCCTCGGCGGCGGCGTCTCCTCGCGCCTCTGGCGGCGCGTCCGCGAGCGGCACGGCCTCGCCTACCAGGTGGGGGCGGGGCTGACGCTCCACCGCGACGGCGGGATGACGCTCATCGAGGCGGCGACGGCGCCGAAGAAGCTCCCGAAGCTCGTCCGGGCCACGGGCGCCGTCCTCCGCGAGCTGCGACAGGCCGGGATCACCCGCGCCGAGCTGCGGCGGGCGAAGGACCAGGTCCGCGCCGAGATCGCGATGTCGCTCGAATCGACCTCCTCGCGACGCGAGGGAGGGGTGCGCGCCTGGTTCTTCCGCGGGCGCCCCTGGGGGGCCGACGAGGTCCTCGCCGAGATCGAGGCGGTGACGCCTGCCGAGGTCGACGACGCGATCGGCGCCCTCTTCGGCTCGCCCGAGGCCTCCGGCTTCGGCGTGACCGGCCCCTCGCTCGTCGGGGCGACCGTGGACGACCTCGCGGGCGAGCTCGCCGCGTGAGCGTCGTCGTCAGGTTCCGGCTCCGCCCGGAGTGCGAAGACCTCGGGGCGCCGGAGTACGCGAGCGACCTGGCGGCCGGGGCCGACCTGCGCGCCGCGGTCGAGGAGCCGCTGACCCTCGCTCCCGGCGCCCGCGCCGTCGTGCCGACGGGCCTGACGCTCGAGATTCCGCCCGGCTTCGAGGCGCAGGTGAGGGCCCGCTCGGGCCTCGCGCTGAAGAAGGGGCTCGCCCTGGCGAACGGCGTCGGGACGATCGACGCCGACTACCGCGGCGAGGTCGGCGTCATCCTCGTGAACCTCGGCGCCGAGCCGGTCACCCTCTCCCGCGGCGAGAGGATCGCGCAGCTCGTCGTCGCTCCGGTCGTCCGCGCGGCCTTCGAGCGGGCTCCGGAGCTGAACGGGACCGCCCGCGGCACGGGCGGATTCGGCTCGACGGGGACGGCGTGATCGAGGTCGCCTTCCTCGGATCGGGCTCGACGGGGAACTGCGCCGTCGTCCGCTCGGGGAAGACGACGCTCCTCCTCGACGCCGGCCTCTCGCCCCGGCAGATCGCGGTGCGACTCGGGAAGCTCGGAGCGTCGCTCGACGACGTCTCGGGGCTCCTCCTGACGCACGAGCACTCCGACCACGTCGCCTCGGCGGCGGCCCTGGCGACGAAGCGGGGACTCCCCGTCTGGGGGACGCGCGGCACCCTCGCGAAGGCGAACCTCCCCGGGCCGCTCTTCGCCGACCTGCGCGTCGTCGCGGGCGGCGAGGAGGTCTCCTTCGGGAACGGCGACCTGACCGTCCGCGTCACCCAGACGCCGCACGACGGCGTCGACCCGGTCTGCTACGTCTTCGCCGACGGAGCGGGACGGCGCGTCGGGGTCGCGACCGACCTCGGGCACCTCTCGAAAGAGGTGCTCGCGGCGCTCGCAGGGTGCGAGGTGATCGGCCTCGAGGCGAACCACGACGTCGACGTCCTCCGGGAGGGGGCCTACCCCGCGTTCCTGAAGAGGAGGATCCTCTCGGACGTCGGGCACCTCTCGAACGACGCGGCCGCCGACGGCCTCGCGCGCCTCCTCGGCGAGAGGACGCAGACCCTCGTCGGCCTCCACCTCTCGCAGAACAACAACACGCCGGCCCTCGCGGAGCGCGCGCTCCGCAAGGGCCTCGAACGGATCGGGGCGCAGGTCGCCCTGGAGCTCGCGGGGCCTATCGCCCCGACCGGGTGGTTCCGGGCCTGAAGCGAACCAGGAGGATGGAATGAAGGTCCAGGTGACGGTCGTCCCGAAGTCGGGGGTCCTCGACCCGCAGGGGAAGGCGATCGCGGGGGCGCTGACGCGCCTCGGCTTCCCGGGCGTCGGCGACGTCCGCGCCGGCAAGGTCTTCCGCGTCGAGGTGGAGGCGAAGGACGCCGTCGAGGCGAAGATCCTCGCCGGGCAGATGGCCGAAAAGCTCCTCTGCAACCCGGTCATCGAAGAGTACGAGGCCGAGGTGCTCGGGTGAC
>CAZNSS010000785.1:0-2159 GCA_964575465.1 uncultured Holophagales bacterium
CGCTCCTTCTCCTTGAGGCGCGGCACCTCGTCGGTGACGACCGTCAGGAAGACGATGCGCTCGTGGAGGATCTTGTTGTGCTTCAGGTTGTGCAGCAGCGGCGGCGGGATCCCCTCCGGGATCCGGTCCATGAAGACCGCCGTCCCCTTGACGCGCGTCGGCGAGCGCTTCTCGACGTCCTGGAGGAAGACGTCGACGGGGAGCGTCGCTTCCCGGAGGCGCGCCGCGAGGATGAGCCGCCCCTTCTTCCAGGTCGTCATGATCGTGTAGACGAAGAGGGCGATGACGAGCGGGACCCACCCTCCGTGCCCGATCTTCACGATGTTCGCGCCGAAGAAGGCGAGGTCGACGACGAGGAAGGCGGCGGCGACGGGGAGCGCGATCGCGCGGGAGACCTTCCACGCCTCGCGGGCGTAGACGTAGAGGAGGACCGTCGTGATCCCCATCGTCGTCGTCACGGCGACGCCGTACGCCGCCGCCAGGGCGCCCGAGGTACGGAACGCGAAGACGAGCCAGATGCAGGAGACGGCGAGGCCCCAGTTGATCGACGGCAGGTAGATCTGCCCGATCTCCTTCTCCGACGTGTGGTCGATCCTCAGGCGCGGCATGTAGCCGAGCTGGATCGCCTGGCGCGTGAGGGAGAAGGCGCCGGAGATGACGGCCTGCGAGGCGATGACGGAGGCGGCCGTCGCGAGGAGGACGAGCGGCAGGAGCCCCCACTTCGGCGCGAGGCTGAAGAGCGGGTTCGCCGCGGCCGCGGGGTCCGTCAGGAGGAGCGCCCCCTGCCCGAAGTAGTTGAGGAGGAGCGACGGCAGCACGAACGCGAACCAGCCGGTCCGGATCGGCTTCGCGCCGAAGTGGCCCATGTCGGCGTAGAGCGCCTCGCCCCCGGTGACGACGAGGAAGACCGAACCGAGGAGGAGGAATCCCGTGAGACCGTTGTGCGCGAAGAACCGGATCCCGTGGAAGGGGTTCACGGCCGCGAGGACCCGGGGCGCGTCGAAGATGTGGAGGACGCCGAGGACGGCCAGGACGACGAACCAGAGAACCATCACCGGGCCGAAGACCGCGCCGACGCCCGCCGTCCCCTTCTTCTGGATGAAGAACAGGACGAGGAGGATGACGACGACGATCGGCTGGATGAAGGGCTTGAAGGCGGGAGTGACGATCTCGAGCCCCTCCACGGCGGAGAGGACGGTGATCGCCGGGGTGATGATGCTGTCGCCGTAGAGGAGCGCCGCCCCGAAGAGGCCGAGGGCGACGAGGACGACGTGGCGTGAGACCCCGGTCGCGGACGGCGGCCGGAGGAGCGCCATCAGCGCGAGGATCCCGCCCTCCCCCCGGTTGTCGGCTCTCAGCACGATCGCGAGGTACTTGACCGAGATCGTCAGGACGAGCGCCCAGAAGATGAGGGAGAGGATGCCGAGGACGTTCTCGGGCGACGGCGGGATCGGGTGGTGCCCGGTGAAGCACTCGCGGAGGGCGTAGAGCGGGCTCGTGCCGATGTCGCCGAAGACGACGCCGAGCGCTCCGAGGGTGAGGATCGCGAGGTACTTCCCCTCGGGGGCGGCCGGAAGGTGCGTCTTCTCCGTCCCCGCCGCAACGGATTCGTAGGCCCCGGAGGGCAGACTCGATGGGGGATGCGAGGCCGAGGACTCGCCGGACTCCGTCTTCAACGCCGCGGAAGTCTAATTCAAGCGCCCCGTGATCGCGCGGCCGGGCTGTCCGGCCCCCCTCGGGAGGCCAGGATCCCCTCGATCTCGCCGTCCTTGTCCTGGAAGAGCACCCGGACCCACTCCTGGACCCCCTCCCGGAAGAGAGCGTCCTCGGCGTAGTCCCCGGTGAACCAGCCCGGGGGGATCGCCCGCTCCTTCACGCGGACGACGACCTCCGGAAGGCCCCGCGAGATCACGTCCCAGAAGGTGGGCGTGCCGTACGGGTAGACGATCGTCACGTCGACGATCCCGGCGAGCTGCGGGCCCATGGCGCTCGCCGCAAAGGCGAGACCGCCCGCCTTCGGCGGCAGCAGGTGGCGGAACGCGCCGCCGGCCCTCGCGTGCTTGGCGGGGGTGAACCGCGTCCCCTCGACGAAGTTGAGGATCGAGGCGGGGGCGTGCCGGAACCTCTCGCAGGCGCGGCGCGTCGCCGCGAGGTCCTCG
>CAZNSS010000786.1:0-2154 GCA_964575465.1 uncultured Holophagales bacterium
CTCACCGTCCAGTGGCTGGGGGAGCTCTGGCGGAAGTTCCACCAGGTCTTCGTCCTCCTCGACGCGAAGCGCCGCGCCGACGTTGCGAAGGACCACGGTCCGGACTTCAACCCGTTCGAGGCACACCGCCGCGCCGTCATCGGTCTCGAGGACCTCGCCTCCGAGCCGGGGCTCGCGGCGAAGGCGCTCGAGGCGGGGCTCGATCTCCTCGTCGTCGACGAGGCGCACCGGCTCGTCCTCGACGCCGAGGCCGAGAGGGCGATCGGCCCGCTCGCGCGCGCCGCCAGGCACCTCCTCCTCCTTTCGGCGACTCCGCTCGAGGCCGATACCTCGGGCTTCTTCCGCCTGCTCGAGCTCGTGAGGCCCGACGCCTACCGCTCCGAGAAGGAGTTCGTCGCCGCCCTCGCCGAGAACCAGCCGCTCCCCCCGTGCACGAGCGCGACCCGGCGCGTCGACATCGGCGGGCTCCCGCCGCGGGTTCCCCTCCCCGTGGAGCTGGACGCCGTACCGGCGTCCCAGGGCCTCTCCGGCGACGAGAAGGCCGACGCGACCGACCCGCGGGTGAGGTGGCTCGTCGGCAAGGCGAAGGGCTTCGCGCCCGGCGGCGGCGAGGAAGGGAAGACGCTCGTCTTCTGCCACGACCTCCCGACGCTTCAGGCCCTGAAGGCGCTCCTCGAGCGCGAGACGAGAAAGCGGGTCGCCGTCTTTCACGAGGAGCTGACACCGGAACGGAGGGACCTCGAGGTCGCCGAGTTCCGAAGGGCGAAGGGGCCGACGTTCCTCGTCTCCACCGAGTGCGGCGGGGAAGGGCGGAACTTCGAGTTCTGCCGGCGGCTCGTCCTGTTCGACCTCCCGCTCGACCCGGCGCAGGTGGAGCAGCGGATCGGGCGGCTCGACCGGATCAGCCGGAAAGAACGCGTCGAGGTCGTCTACTTCCGCCCGCCTTCCGGCTTCACCCGCAACCTCGTCGAGCTCTACGAACGGATCGGCCTCTTCCGCGAGCCGCTCGGGGGTCTCGAGAGGTCCCTCGCGAGCGTCGAGGCGGCGATCCGGAAGGCCGAGAAGGCATCCGGGCTCGGCCTCCAGGACCTTCCCGTCGAGGAGCTCGTCGCGGAGGTCCGCGGCGCGGCGAAGGTCCGGCAGCGCGCTGCCTACCACCACCTGCACGCCGAGGGGTACCGCCCCGACCTCGCGAGCGGGCTCCTCGGCAGGGTGCCGGCGGGGCTCGACGCGGCCATGGAACGCTTCGTCGTCGCCGCCTGCGAGCTCTACGGTTTCGACGTCGCCGAGAAGAAGGGCGCCCGCACGTGGTACCTGGAGTTCGGCGGCGACGCCCTTCTCGAGCACCTCCCGGGAGTGCCCGGCGGCTCCCGCTTCCTCGGGACCTTCGACCGCGAGGAGGCCGTCGTTCGCGAGGAGCTCGACTTCTTCGCCTCGGGACACCCGCTCGTAGAGGGGATCTTCCAGGAGCTCGAGGACGGGCCCCGCGGGCGGGCCGCGCTCGTGAAGCTCGAGAAGACGGGCGTGACGGGCGAGGGGGTCCTCTTTCTCCACCGGCGCGAGGGCGCCTTTGCAGTCACGGCGATGGATCTCGCGGGCCAGGCAAGACCCGAGTGGGCCGAGCTCCTGCTCAGGGGGAGGGCACAGATGCGGGGACTCTCGATCGAGGCCTGGAAGCCCGAGATCCCGCGCGGACGGGGCTGGGCCGCGACCGTCCGCGCCCTCGCAGGGCGCGCCGAGCGGAACGGGCCGATCCTGGCCGCCGCGGCGTTCCGGCTCTCGTAGCGCGGCCCCGGCCTCTTCTCTCGCGGACCGGCCGGAGCAGAATCCGGCGATGAGCTTCCGTCGGCGCATTTCCGGGATCCCGACGCTCCTCGGTGCCGCCCTCGCCGTCGCATGCCGCTCGGCCGCACCCGATACGCCGGCCGGGCAGAGCCCGCAGTCCTTCGAAGGGAAGGTGACCAGGAAGGTCGCCTACCGATACCTCCTCTACCTGCCGAAGGCGTACGCGTCGGACGCGACGCGCCGCTGGCCGCTCCTCCTCTTCCTCCACGGCTCGGGGGAGCGGGGCGCCGACCTCGCGAAGGTGAAGGTCCACGGTCCGCCGAAGTTCCTCGACGCGCGCGACGACTTCCCGTTCGTCGTCGTCTCGCC
>CAZNSS010000787.1:0-2151 GCA_964575465.1 uncultured Holophagales bacterium
CGGTGCGTAGCGCCGGCGGGAGGAGGGCGAGGACGGGGGCCGCGTCGCGGAGGGAGGCGGGCAGCCGCGTCGCGGCGGTCGTCGGGAATCGGCCCGCGTCGCGCGCCCAGATCTCGCGGACGTAGAGGTCGAGGCGGTCGGTGGAAAGCGTCTCGAAGCGGCTCGACCAGCGCGCGGCGAGGGCGCCGCGGTAATCGGCCTCGTCGGAGGGTTTCAGCGAGGCGACGGCGGCGGGGCCGTCTCGGTCGCAGAGGAAGGCGAGGAGGCCGGCGCCGACGGGCCGGGACGGTTCGAGGTGCGTCGACGGCGGGGCGAGGCCGAGCGGGGCCGCGCTCCGCTCCCAGGCCCGGAAGAGTGGCTCCGCGGCCTTCGCCTGCCGGGCGCGGACCTCGTCGCGGAGGAGGGCGTTCGCCTCGTGCCGGCCGCCTTCGCCCCCGGTCGCGACGAGGAGGCGAAGCCGGCGGGCGAGGCGCTCCGCCTGGGCGAGGTCGGTGAACCACTCCTGGTCGAGGGCGAGGGCTCGCGGGAGGTCACCGAGAGCCTCGGCCGAGCGGACGGCCGCGAGCGCCCTCGCCGGCTCTCCGCCGCGGGAGGCGGCCTCGAGCGGAACGGAGGGCGAATCGGGGGAGCGTTCCCGCAGGCGCGCGAGCGCCTCGAGGACGAACCACGGTGGCGAAGGACGCAGGCCCCAGAGGCGGGCGGGAGCGCGGCCGGCGTCGGCTCCGCTCCCGGTGACGAGATCGTCACCCTGGTCGCCCTGCAGCGGCGCGATCTCGGACCATGCGAAGCGCGGCTCGGAGCCGAGGAGCTCTCCGACGCTCCGGGGTCCGCGCAGGCGGACGACGTCGGCGTTTGCGGCGGCTCCGGGCACGCCCTTCACGAGCGCTTCGAGGGCGTCGGCGGCGCGGTCGACTGCGGTGTTCCGCGCGAGCCGCTGGGGGTTCTCGGAGACGCCGCGGGGAGGCGGAGGCGCACCGCGGAGAAAGTACGCGCGGCGCGTCTCCTGCGCCAGGAGCGGGACGAGGAGCTTCACGTTCCACGCCGAGTCGGTCGCGGCGAGGAATCGCTTCCAGGCTCCCGTCGTCCGGAACCAGGCGTCGACGTGGCTCTTCCACTCGGCGTTCGCGGGCCGCTGGGCGAGGCGCGCGAACGCCTCGACGGGGAACCAGGAGGCGTAGGGCACGGCGCGCGTCACCGGTGCGGTCCCGAGAAGGCGTGCGTTCAGGTCGGCGACGAGTGGCGCGAGCGCGGGGCTGAGGGCGTCGTCGTCCTCGCGGGCCGCGAGGTACCTCACCCACTCGGCGTGGAAGTCGGAGCGGACGAGGCGGAGGCGGGTGGAGCCGTCCTTCCCGCTCACCGGCTCCGTCGGGCGGAGCGCGGCGACGAAGGCCTCGGGCGGCTCCTTCCCCCAGAAGGCCCTCGCCGGCGGGACGGCCGCGAGGAGCCTCCGGGAGAGCGCCTCGTCGAAGCGGGTGAGTCCGGCCGCCTCGGCCCAGGGATGCAGCCGCGTCAGCGCGCCCTCGTCGAAGCTCCCGTCGGGGCGGAAGACCCGGGAGAGGAGGTCCTTCTCGAGCGCCTCCCGCTGCTCCGGCAGCGCGACGCGCGAGACGGCCCAGCCGGTCTCCTGCAGGAACTCGGTGTCGCCGGCGAACCGGGCGAAGAGGCGGGGGAAGGCTCCGGCCCTGAGGGCGATCTCGGCCCGCTCGGCGTTCCCGAGGGGGACCTCGTCGACGCGCGCGGGGTCGCCGCCCGGTGCGGCGAGCTCCCAGGCGGCGCCGGCCCGCCCGAGCCGGAGGTAGCGCCGGGCCGCGCGGGCGGTCCGGTTGGCCGCTTCCTCATCTGCCTTTTCGGCACCGCTCGCGAGGACGGCAGCGATCGAGGCGCGGTCGACGGCGAGGGCCTTCGGGACGTCTCCGGCCCTCACGTAGAGCTCCGCGCGCCAGGTCGCGACCCCCTCGTCGGCGAGGCGGGTCTTCGCCCAGGCCGCGAGGAAGTCGGCGGCGTCGCGGAAGCGGCCCGCGCGCTCGAGGAGCGCGACGGTCTCGCGGGTCAGCTCTTCCCGCTCCGGAGCGACGGCCACGGCCTCCTTCGCCGCCGCGACGGCGCCGTCGAGGTCTCCCTGGAAGGCGCGGATCTCGCGGACGGCGACCG
>CAZNSS010000788.1:0-2145 GCA_964575465.1 uncultured Holophagales bacterium
CTCCGGTGCGGGCCCAGGCCCGTGCTGTACTAAAGAAAAGAAGCTCCAGGGCGATGCCTCGCAGACCACCCCCGATCTCGACGAAGTCCTCGTCCCCCTCGGCGATCGCCACTACCGCCTCCGCGGCCTGAAGAAGAACCTCGCCTGGGGTGTCCTGAAGCTCAACGTCCTCGTCACCCGCGAAGGCCCGGAGGCCGAGGCCCTCTTCGCGCCGCCGTCGCCGCTCTCCGGCTTCTTCGTCGACACCCTCGATCTCTACTCAGCGAGGCAGCGAGCCGCCTTCGAGAAGCAGGCCGCGCACGAGCTGGGGCTGATCGAAGAGACGATTAAGCGCGATCTCGGCCAGCTCCTGCGCCGCGCCGAGGAGCTTCAGCAGGAGAGCATCCGCAAGACGCTCGAGCCGAAGGAGAAGGCCGTCCTCCTCAGCGAAGAGGAGACGGCCGAAGCCCTCGCCTTTCTGAAAGACCCGCGACTCCTCACCCGCATCCTCGAAGACTTCGAGACTGGCGGCCTCGTCGGCGAGGACACCAACAAGCTCACGGCCTACCTCGCCGCCGTCTCGAGAAAGCTCGACAAGCCACTCGCCGTCATCGTCCAGTCCAGCTCCGCGGCGGGGAAGTCGGCGCTCATGGAAGCGGTCCTCGGCTTCGTCCCGGAGGAAGAGCGCGAGAAGTACTCGGCCCTCACGGGGCAGTCGCTCTTCTACTTCGGCGAGGGCAAGAGCCTCCGTCACAAGATCCTCGCCATCGCCGAGGAGGAGGGCGCCGAGAAGGCCGGCTACGCCCTCAAGCTCCTCCAGTCCGAAGGCGAGCTGTCCATCGCTTCGACCGGCAAGGACCCGCAGACGGGCCGGCTCGTGACCCAGGAGTACTGCGTCGAAGGGCCGGTGATGATCTTTCTGACGACGACGGCCATCGAGATCGACGAGGAGCTCCTCAACCGCTGCCTCGTCCTCACCGTCGACGAGAGCCGCGAGCAGACGCGGCGCATCCACGAGCTGCAGAGGCGGGCCTCGACACTCGACGGCATCCTCGCCTCGCGACGCAAGCCGAAGGCGCTGAAGGTCCACCGGAACGCCCAGAGGCTTCTGCGCCCGCTCCTCGTCCACAACCCTTTCGCCTCGCGCCTCACCTTCCTCGACGAGAAGACGCGGATGCGGCGCGACCACGTCAAGTACCTCAAGCTCATCGAGGCCATCGCCCTCCTCTTCCAGTACCAGCGGGAGGTGAAGAGCCTCACCGTCGACGGCGAGGTCGTCGAGTACGTCGAAGCGACGCTCGCCGACGTCGCCCTCGCCAACCGCCTCGCCTCGGAGGTCCTCGGCCGGAGCCTCGACGAGCTGCCGCCGCAGACGCGGCGGCTCATCGTCCAGCTCGACGATCTGGTCGCGTCTCTCTGCGAGAAGCACGGTGTCGCGCGGGAGGACCTGCGCTTCAGCCGGCGAGACGTGAGGATGGTGACCGGCTGGGGTGACACCCAGCTGAAGGTCCACATGGCGCGCCTGGCCGAGCTGGAGTACCTGCTCCTGCACCGCGGCGGTCGGGGCCAGCGCTTCGTCTACGAACTGCTTTACCGGGGAGAGGGCAAGGACGGCTCGCGCTTCCTCCCCGGCCTCCTCGACGTCACGGGCCTCGTCGAGTACGACGGAGAGCGGTCGGGGTTTTCGGCCGAGCGGTCGGCCCCCGGTCGGCCCTCGGTCGGGGGGTGGTCGGGGGCCGGTCGGGGTGACGAAGACGAGCCGGACCCCGCTCCCCATAAGGGTTTGAACGGTTTCTCTCACGAAGAGGCCGAAACCCCGCTCCTCGGAGCCACGCTCGGAATCCCGTCGTACCCGCCGCCGGAGCCGAAGCTCCTCCTCCGTCGCGCAGCGGGCCGGCTGTAGGGGCAGGGCCGTGACGAGCCCGGCCCGACGGCGCGCGGCGGCTCGAAGGAAGCGGGTCTTTGCCTTCCGCGACACCACCGACCCTCGCGGCTTCGTCGTCCTGCTGAAGGCCCATCTCGAGCACATGAAGGTGAGGGGCTACTCGCCGAGAACGGTCCTCTCGGCCGAATGGTCCGTCTCGGACTTCGCCGTCTGGTGCCAGGAGCGGGACGTGATGAAGCCCCGCGACGTCACGAAGCCGATGCTCGAGCGCTATCAGCGGA
>CAZNSS010000789.1:0-2144 GCA_964575465.1 uncultured Holophagales bacterium
ATGTGCGGGGCCGACAACGCGATCGAGTGGATCGCGACGGGCGAGCAGTACCCGGCGGAGGAAGGGCTGAAGATCGGCGCCGTCGACGCCGCCTGCGAGCCGGCCAGGCTCCGCGAGGTGGCCCTGCGGATGCTCCAGGACGCCGCCGACGGCAGGCTCGACTGGAAGAAGCGCCGCGACGAGAAGAAGGCGCCTCTCCAGCTGAACCGGGTCGAGGCGGGGATGGTCTTCGAGGGCGCCAAGGCGTTCGTGGGCGGCAAGGCCGGCCCGAACTACCCGTCTCCCGTCGCCGCGATCGAGGCGATGCAGAAGGGCGCCGGCCTCGGCCGCGACGAGGCGCTCAAGATCGAGGCGGCGACCTTCGCGAGGATCGCGAAGACCCCGACGGCCCACGGCCTCGTCTCGGTCTTCCTCGGCGACCAGCTCGTGAAGAAGATCGGGAAGAAGGCGTCGAAGGGGGCGAAGCCCGTCCAGCGGGCGGCGGTCCTCGGCGCCGGGATCATGGGGGGCGGCATCGCCTACCAGTCCGCGTCGAAGGGGACGCCGATCCTGATGAAGGACATCGCCCCGAAGGCGCTCGAGCTCGGGATGGGCGAGGCGGCCAAGCTCCTCGAGAAGCAGGTCGAGCGCGGGAAGATGAAGCCCGGGCAGATGGCGCAGGTCCTCGCCGGGATCACGCCGACGCTCTCGTACGGCGACTTCGGCGCCGTCGACATCGTCGTCGAGGCCGTCGTCGAGAACGAGAAGGTGAAGAAGTCGGTCCTCGCCGAGCTCGAGGCGAACGTGAAGGAGGGGACGATCCTGGCGTCGAACACCTCGACGATCTCGATCACCCGCCTCGCGGAGGCCCTGAAGGCTCCCGAGAACTTCTGCGGGATGCACTTCTTCAACCCGGTCCCGCGGATGCCGCTCGTCGAGGTCATCCGGGGCGCGAAGTCGAGCCCCGAGGCGATCGCGACGACCGTCGCCTGGGCGCAGGCGATGGGGAAGACCCCGATCGTCGTCGGCGACTGCGCCGGCTTCCTCGTCAACCGCGTCCTCTTCCCCTACTTCTCGGGCTTCGAGGGGCTGCTCCTCGACGGCGTCGACTACAAGCGGGTCGACAAGGTCATGGAGAAGTGGGGCTGGCCGATGGGCCCGGCCCTTCTCCTCGACGTCGTCGGCATCGACACGGGCGTCCACGCCGACAAGGTGATGGCCGCGGCCTTCCCCGACCGGATGTCGCACGCGGGGGAGAGCGCGATCGAGAAGATGGTCGCCGCCCGGCGCTACGGGCAGAAGAACGGCAAGGGCTTCTACGTCTGGGAGCCGCAGAAGAAGGGGCCGCCGAAGAAGAGCGTCGACCCGTTCACCGAGGAGCTGCTCGCGGCGCACGGGAAGGCGACGCCCGAGGTCACCGACGCCGAGATCGTCGAGCGGATGATGCTGCCGATGCTCCTCGAGTGCTCCCGCTGCCTCGAGGACGGCATCGTCGCCTCGCCGACCGAGGTCGACATCGCCCTCGTCTACGGCCTCGGCTTCCCGCCGTTCCGCGGCGGGATCTTCCGCTGGGCCGACGCCACCGGCGCCCCGGCGCTCCTCGCCGCCGCGGAGAAGAACGCGGCGCTCGGAGCGCTCTACGCCCCGACGCAGCAGCTGCGAGACCTTGCCGCCGCCGGCAAGGGCTTCCACGGAGAGTGATGAGATGAGAGACGTCGTCATCGTCGATGCCGTCCGCACCCCCATGGGCCGCTCGAAGGGGGGCATGTTCCGGAACGTGAGGGCCGAGAACCTCTCGGCCGAGGCCATCAACGCGCTCCTGGCGCGCAACCCCGAGGTCAACCCCGGGGAGGTCGACGACGTGATCTGGGGCTGCGTCCAGCAGACGCTCGAGCAGGCCTACAACGTCGCCCGCTTCATCCAGCTCATGACCCCGATCCCCAGGCAGGTGCCCGCGCAGACGGTCAACCGCCTCTGCGGCTCCTCCATGACGGCCCTCCACTCCGCCGCCATGGCCATCATGGCCGGCTACGGCGACCTCTTCGTCGTCGGCGGCGTGGAGCACATGGGCCACGTCCCGATGACCCACGGGGTCGACTTCAACCCGGCCAACTCGAAGCGCAACGCGAAGGCCGCCGGCGCAATGGGCCTCACCGCCGAGTACC
>CAZNSS010000790.1:0-2143 GCA_964575465.1 uncultured Holophagales bacterium
CCGTGGGCGAGGCGCGCGCCGCGACGCTCGGGTTCGAGGAGCCGAGCGTCTTCGTCCACTTCGGACCGGGGCCCGTCGAGCGCCTCGGGACCGAGGCGGACGCCGCCCGATGGGCGCGCCGGGCGGGCCCGGGCCTCCTCGTCACGACGCGTGCCGGTCTCGAGCGTCTCGTGGCGCGCGAGGGCCTGCTGCCTCTCGTCCCGGTGGCGTGGCAGGGCGGTATGAACGTCTCCAAGGGGGCGCCCGTCGAGCTCGTCGCCCTCGCGCGGGGTGGACCGTGGACGAAGCCCCCTCGGTGACCCTCGTCGTCCCGGCGCGGGACGAGGAGGAGAACCTGGCGCCGCTCGTCGACGAGGTCGAGGCGGCGCTGGGCGCGAGCGGCGTGGCGTTCGAGCTCGTCGTCGTGGACGACGGTTCCCGGGACCGAACGGCCGAGCGTCTCGCGGCGCTGGAGATCGGCCGGCCCTGGCTGAGGCCGCTCCGCCTCGGCGCCGCGTCGGGCAAGTCGGCGGCGCTGCGAGCCGGATTCCTCGCGGCGCGCGCCGACGTCGTGGCGACGATGGACGCGGACCTCCAGGACGACCCTGCCGACCTCCCCCCGATGCTCGCCCTCCTCGACCGGGGCGAGGCCGACTTCGTCCAGGGCTACCGGCTCCGCCGCGCCGACGGGGCCCTCCGCGAGGCGGCCGCCGCGGTGGGGCGGCTCACCCGCCGGTTCGTTCTCGGTGACCGCACGCGGGACACGGGGTGCGGCCTGCGTGCGATGGGAGCTCCCGTCGCGCGCGGCCTGCCGCTCGACCTCGAGGGGATGCACCGCTTCCTGCCGCACCTCGCGCGCGAGCTCGGAGCGCGCGTCGTCGAGGTGCCGGTCGCCCACCGGCCCCGGCGTGCGGGGAAGAGCCACTACGGTCTCCTCGACAGGGGCTTCGCCGGGCTCGCCGACCTCCTGGCGGTGCGGTGGATGGCGTCGAGGCGCCGCCGTCCGGAGGTCGTCCGGCTCCCGTGGGGCGGTCCGTGAGCGAGCCACGGGTCTCCTGGAGGCGCGCGTCCGCGCTCGGGACCTATGGCGTGGCCGCGGGGGTGGCGGTCGCCCTCGCGAGAACGGCGCTCCTTCGCGGGGCCGGAGCGGCCGAGCGGGCGGAGCGCCTCGGGACGGCGCCGCCGCCCTGCGGTCCGGGTCGGCTCCTCCTCCACGGCGTCTCGGCCGGCGAGATGGCCGCCGCTTCGGCCCTCGCGTGGGAGGTCGGACGTCAGGCGCCGGGTGTGAAGGTGCTCCTGACGACGGGGACGAACGAGGGACGTATGGTGGCGGAGCGCGTTCGCGCCGCGTGTCCGGCAGTCGAGGCGGTCGCCTTTCTGCCGTGGGACCGGCCCTCGACGGTGCGCCGGTGGCTCTCGCGCCTCGCCCCGTCCGCGGTGGTGACCGTCGAGGCCGAGCTCTGGCCAGGGCTCTTTCTCGGGGCGCGGTCGCTCGGCATCCCGGTCGCCGTCGCGAGCGGCCGCCTCCGGCCCGGGGAGGCACGGCGGTATGCGCTGGCGGGCCGCCTCTTCCGTCCCGTCGTCGACGCGGTGTGTTGGATCGGCGCGCGTACGGAGGAGGATCGCGATCGATTCCTCGCGATCGGCGCGAGCCCCTCCCGCGTCGAGGTGACCGGCGACCTGAAGCTCGACGCCCCGGCGCCACGCGCGGCGCTGCCGCCCGGTTGGGAGGACCAGCTCGGGAGCGGCCCGCCTCTCCTCGTCGCGGCGAGCACGCATGCGCCGGAGGAAGAGCTGCTCCTGACGGCGGTGAAGAACCTGCGCGAGGAGGGTGTCGAGGTGCGTCTCGCGCTCGCGCCCCGGCGCGTCGCCAGGGGCGCCGAGGTCGAGCGTCTCGCCCGTCGCGCGGGCTTCCAGCCACGCCGGCTCTCCGGCTCTCCGGGGCCCGCGCCCATCCTGGTCGTCGACACCTTCGGCCTGCTCTCGTCCCTCTGGCCTCACGCCGCGATCGGCTTCCTCGGAGGGACGATCGCTCCGGTAGGGGGGCACAGCCCCGTCGCCGCGGCGGAGGCCGGCGTGCCGCTCCTCGCCGGGCCTTCGCTCGAAGGCGTGCGCGACCTGGCCGACGCCCTCCGGGACGCGGGAGCGCTCGTCGACGTGGAGA
>CAZNSS010000791.1:0-2139 GCA_964575465.1 uncultured Holophagales bacterium
CGCCGGAGGTAGAAGAGCCAGCGCTGGTAGCTCTCCAGGACCGGCTTCGTCACGTCGCGCGCCTTCGCGATGCCCCGCTCCTGCGCCCAGAGGACGAAGGCCCCGAGGGCGCTCTCGCAGTTCTGGACGTGGGCCTCGGAGAAGCCGCGCGTCTTCAGGGCCTCGATCCACGCGAGGCGCAGCGCGGGCATTCCCAGCGGGTCCTCCGGGGCGAGGAAGGGCCAGGGCTTCCTCTGGCCTCGGGCCGGCATCAGAAGCCGCCCTTGAGCCGCCGCATCATCACGGCGCCGTGAGGCCGGCGGCCGTTTCCGCCATCACTACGACCGCCCTGTGCGTACGTTTCGGGGAAGGGCGGTATCTGCGCGATTTCGGGCATCCGGGCCGGAAACGGGCTCACGGCCGCATGGGGAGCGGACTCTTCGAAGCCGCGATCTCCCCGCGGAAGGGGCGCGATGGGGGCGCGTTGGCCCCGCGAGGTGCCTTCGGAAACCCGCGAGGTTGCGGTCGTAGGCACAGCTCCGAGACCCTTCACGGCCTCGGCGCCGGTCCCCACGAGGGCCTCGGCGTCGGCCAGGCCGATGACGAAGGGCTCGCCCTCCTTGCCCTGGCCGTCGTAGAGCAGCTCGTAGACGAAGCTCTGTCCTCGTCCGCCCCGGTGGACCAGGACGTACTCGAGCTCCACGAGGCGGCCGAGGTGGAGCCGCACCTGCGTGTCGCTCCAGCTCGTCGCGGCCCTCACGTCCCGGCGCGAGAAGCGCACGTCGGTGCGGTCGGGCCCGTTCTTCTCGCACGCCCCGGTCACCATCCCGTCGAGAAGCATCAGGAGCCGCCGCGTCTGCGGCGGCAGCTCGTCGAGCGAGCGGCCGAGGACCTCGGCCGCGAGCCGGTTGGCGAGGGCGATGTCGGAGAGCTGGACCTCGATGTACTCCTTCGTCCTGCCGTGCCTCGTCGAGGCCCGGACCGGGCGCTGGTACTGGTGCAGGAGCGCGATCGACTCGATGAGCTTGAGGTACTTCGTGTGGTCGCGCCGGGTGCGCGTGCGGTCGTCGAGGAAGGTCAGCTCGCGGACGTAGGGGTTGATGACGTGGAGAGGGCGGAGGAGCCGCTGGGCGTTGTGATGGCGGCGGTAGATCTCCTCGCGATCCTCGCTCGCCCAGAGCCCTTCGAGCGTCTGGCTCTCGCGCTGGAGCTGGTGGATGCGCCGCGTCTGCTCGCGCCCCTCGTCGACCGTCAGGACGATGGCCCGGTTGAGAAGCTCCTCGTCGATCTCGATCGCCGTGGAGGTCAGGAAGATCATCACCGGCCCTTCGACGCGGTACTCCTTCGTCACGAGGCGCCCGGTGCCCGGGTCCTTGCCGGTTGAGGCGATCGTGATCTCGCCTTCGGACTGGAGGAGCTTCAAGGCATAGCTGGCCCGTTGCGCTCCTTCCTCTTCGACGATGGCCAGGACCTTGTGCTTGAAGTCCTTCCCCTCGAAGTAGAAGAGCGAGTGCTCCGAGAGGGCCGAGTACTTCTCGCGGTCCTCTCTCGGGAGGAAGGCGAGGATGGCTTCCATCAGGGCCGTCTTGCCGGCCGCCGAGGAGCTGCGGACGATGACGGCGAGCGGCCGGTCGAGCTTTCTCGAGACGCCCGCGAGGTAGCCGAGGAGCTTGTTGGTCTCCTCGCCGACGACGCCGCACGTCTCGAAGTCGAGGAGGATCCTGTCGATGAGGCCAGGAGCGGAGAGCATCTCGAGCGCCTCGGCTTTCTCCTCGTCGCTGACCGTGACGGTCGCGGCCTTTGGCTTCAGAGCTTCTTCGAGCGTCTGCCGCTGGAGCTCTTCGAGCCGGCGCAGGACCTGTCCGAGGTCCCACTTCACGACCTCGGGCCGCACGCCCATCTCGTGCGCGGCCTGTTTCTCGAAGAGAGCCCTCTGGCGCGAGGAGATGAAGTCGAAGCGGTCGAGAAACCACCCGGCGATGGGTGAGGGGGGCGCGAAGAGGTCGCCCTCGCGCTGCGCCCGGACGGTGACGTGGAGAGAGCCGCTCGTCAGCGCCTTCTTCAGGCCCCTCACGCGGTAGCTGCGATCTTCGAAGCGGAAGAGGGCCTCGTCCTCGCCGGCCGGCTCGGCCGGGGCCGGAAGGATGTTCTCTTCTTTAG
>CAZNSS010000792.1:0-2139 GCA_964575465.1 uncultured Holophagales bacterium
TCGTGACGATGAGCGGGAAGTCCTTCACCTCGTAGATCCACATCGCCTCGGGGACCCCGAGCTCCTCGAGGTGCTTCACGCCGAGGACCCGGACCACCCGCCGCGCGAGGACCTGCGCCGCGCCGCCGTGGGCGTGGAGGTAGACGGCGCCATGCTCCCTGAGGCCGGCGAGCGTCTTCAGGCCCATGCCTCCCTTGCCGACGACGCCGCCGAAGCCGTACTTCCCGATCACGGCGGCCTGGTAGGGCTCCTCGCGGATCGACGTCGTCGGCCCGGCGGCGAGGACGCTCCAGGAGCCGTCCTTCTCCTTCCGCATGACGGGCCCGCAGTGGTAGAGGATCGAGCCCCTGAGGTCGAGGTCGGGGTACTCGGGC
The DNA here is from genome assembly GCA_964575465.1 of uncultured Holophagales bacterium. Lineage (GTDB taxonomy): Bacteria > Acidobacteriota > Thermoanaerobaculia > UBA5066 > UBA5066 > UBA5066. Next base: position 375 of record CAZNSS010000792.1, read on the forward strand.
CAGGTCTTCGTCCAGAGCTTGTGGAGAGCGTCGCGCCCCGTGACCATGAGCCCCGAGACCTCGACGGCGTCGCCCCGCTTCAGGGAACGGACGACCTCGGGGGTGAGGGGCGTCGTCAGCTTCCTCGCCTCGCTCATTGCGCGTACACCGCCTTTCCGGAGGGCGAGACCTCGACGGAGGCCCGCCGCGTCGCCCAGCACATGTAGCTCACGGAGACGAAGAAGGACGCGGGGAGGCGCGCGAGGTGGGCCATCTTCACGCCGAGGAGCGTCGTCCCTCCGCCGTACCCCATGGGCCCGATGCCGAGCATGTTCCCCTTCTCGAGGAGCTCCTCCTCCGCCGCGGCCAGGGCGGGCTCCGGGCTCCGGTCGCCGAGCTTCCGGAAGAGCTGCTTCTTCGCCTCGGCCATCCCGCTCGCCCGGTCCCCGCCCATGCAGACACCGAGGATTCCCGGAGAGCACCCTTTCCCCTGCGCCTGGAAGACCGCGTCGAGGACGATGCGCTTGACCCCCTCGAGGTCGCGGTCCGCGCCCAGCTCGGCGTTCGGGAGCGTGTAGGTCGCGCCGACGTTCTCGCAGCCGCCCCCCTTGAGGATGAGCTGCGCCTTCAGCCCCGCACGCGTGTGCTCGTGGACGTGGACGATCGGCATCCCGCGGCCCGGCGCGTTCCCGGTGTTCTTCCCGCTCAGGGAGTCGACCGAGTTCGGGCGCAGGAACCCGCTCGCCGTCGCGATCTCCGTCGCCTTCGACGCGGCGTTCTCGATCGCGCGGATCGAGACGCCCCGGGGCGCCGTGACCTCGAAGAGCGGCATGCCGGTGTCCTGGCAGACCGGGCGGGAGGTCGCCTCGGCGAGCCTCGAGTTCTCGAGGAGGACCCCGAGCGTCTCGCGGGCCACCGAGCCCTCGGCCTCGCGGTCGCGGGCAGCCTCGATGGCGGCGAGGACGTCGGGGGGCATCGTCGTGGCGGCCCGGCGGATCAGCTCGGTGAACGTCGCGACGAGAGCCTTCTCGGCGAACGGGTCGGCCGCGGCGAGCTTCGCCGCAGCGGCGGGAGCCTTCGCGACCGGCCGGGTCGGCCTCCTCCCCGCGGCAGCCGGAGCGGTCTTCCTCGCGACCGGAGCCGCCTTCTTCTCCGCGGCGCCCCGGGGAGCGGCGGCGCGCTTCTTCGCGGGCGCCTTTCGGGCCGGCCTTTTCGGTTTCTTCTGCGCCATCTTCGCGTGACCTCCGGTCGTCTAGGATACCCCCGCGAGACGGCGCCTCACGGGACGTGGGGGCCCGTCGGCGACCCGCTCGAGAGCTCCGGCGGGAGCATCACCCCGTCCTCCCGGAGGCGCGCCAGGAGCGCGGACCGGTCGAGAGACCGGAGGAGCGCCTCTCGCGGCTCGACGAGATCGCGCGCGACGAGCGCGCCGAGGCTCGCGTTCAGCGAGACGTAGCCCGACGAGTCGTGGAGGTGGTCGGGAAGGATCGCGAGGCCCCCGCTGAGGATCAGCTCGGAGACGAGGCTCCCGGGGTGGAGCGATTCGGCCGCCAGGGCACGGCCCCCCTTCCGGCCGCGGCACAGGGCGAGCGCGAGTCCGCCCCGGAACGTCGCCGCGAGGAGGGAGCGCAGCTCGACGCGCCTTCCCTCGGGCAGCATCGCGTCGAGCCACTGCAGCGCGAGCGTGAGCGAGGGGGCGGGGGCGGGCGCCAGGACGAGACGGCCGCTCGCGGCGAGCTCCACGACGAGGGCCGCCGACGCCGCGTCGGGGATCGCCCCCGCGAAG
>CAZNSS010000793.1:0-2133 GCA_964575465.1 uncultured Holophagales bacterium
GCCGGGGCGGGCGGTGTCGGGCCCTCCCTCGCGGCGCGCGCCGCGAGGAGGGCGTCGACGAGGAGTCTCGCCACGCGATCGGAGCCCGCGAACGTCGTGTGCGTGAAATCGGCGGTGACGAGTCGCGGCTCGCTCCGGTACCAGCGCGCCATCGTCCCGTCGCCCCCCATCGCCCGGTACGTGTCGAAGAAGGCGCAGTGCGACTCGAGCGCCGCCTTCCGCTGCGCTTCCACGATCTTCGGGATCGCCGGAAGGGTCGCGATCTCGCCGTCCGGGCCGCGAGCCGCCCGGTCCATGGGCGCCATGATGAGGACCGACGCCCCGGGGAGGGCGGCCCTCACGCGCCCGACGATCCCCGTCAGCTCGCGAACGTAGCGGGGCCCGGCGATCCCCTCCGTCCCGCTCTCGTTCGTGCCGTAGTTCAGGATGACGAGGTCGCTCCCGCGAAGGGCGAGGGACTCGATCCACCCCTTTTCGTCGGCGAGCGCGAGGGCGTGGACGGAGGCGCCGTTCGCGCCGAGCGCGTCGTAGACGAGGCCCGGACCCGACGTCTCGAGCGCCACGCCGTAGACGGTCACGTCCCCGTCTCCCTTCGGCCGGAGGACGACCCGGGTCGCGCCGTCGGGCGCGGCGGCGACGAAGCGCGCCGTCCGGCGCTCCGCGCCCGCCGTCCGGATCGCTTCCTCGGCGCCGCCGTCGACGGAGACGAGGAGCGTGCCGTTCCCCGGCGCGACCGTGAAGCTCACCTCGGCCCGCGTGAATCGCCCCTTCTCCCACCTCACCTCGCTGAGCGCGCCGGACGAGGGGCTCGAGAACGAGACGAGGCCGAGGCCGTAGTGCCCGCCGTTCCCCGGCGTCAGGAGCGGGCTGAGGGCCGTCCATCCCTTCGCGTCGAGCGCGACTCCCCGGTGCCCGTACCAGCCCCAGGGACGCCCCGCGAGGACGAAGCCGGGTCCGCCGTCCCCGAACCGCTTCTGGAGCATCTTCCGGGCCTCGCCGGAGATCATGTCCCCCGTCAGCGGCGAGTCGCCGAAGTGGCTGATCCGCGCGAGGGCGCCCGCGTCGCCCTTCTCGACGCGGTCGAGGGCCGCGAAGAACCGGGAGAGATCGCCGGCGGGGTCCTCGATCGCCGTCCCGGGACTCGCCTGCGCGGGGCGGCGAGGCCCCTCCTCGAACGCGGGAGCCGCGGAGGGGACCGCAGCCCGGGCCGGGCCCGTCGTCTCCGCCTCGCCGGCGGGCGGGGGCACCTCGTTCCTCCTCACGAGCGGGATCCGGGACTCTCCCCGGAACGAGCCGAGCGCGCGGGAGACGTCGGCCGCCGAGGCGAGCCGCAGCCTCGAGAAGGCGGGGTGGAGGTACGGAACGGAGGCGCCGAGGGCGACGAGGAGCGCGACGAGCGCCGTCTTCGGGATGGTTCGGGTCTCGCTCACGTCACCCTCAGAACTGGAAGTAGACGAAGGGCGCCACCGTCGTGCCCGCGGCGACGCGGACCGCGGCGAGGGCGGCGAGGAGGAGGGCGGCCTGGGCCGGGACCGGGAGGACGGCGAACCGCCTCTCGGCCTCGGCCTGCCACGACGAGGGAAGGAAGTGGGAGCCGAGCGCGAGGAGCGTCGCGAGGACGACGATCGGCGTGACGTTCCCGAGGCCGTGCGTCCCGGCCGCGAGGACGCGGAGGAACTCGAGCGCCTTCGCTCCGCTCTCGCAACGGAAGAGGATCCAGGCGAAGGCGACGACGTGGAACGTGACGAAGACCGAGAGCGCCCGCGTCCACCCCTTCGCCGGCGGCGCCCCGCGGGGCCGCCGCGACTCGAAGAGGCGCTGCACGGCGAGGCCCGCCCCGTGGACGAGGCCCCAGCCGGCGAAGGCCCAGGTCGTCCCGTGCCAGAGGCCGCCGAGGACGAAGGTGACGACGAGGTTCGCGTACGGGGCGAAGGCCCCGCGGCGATTCCCGGGGAGCGAGAAGAAGAGGTAGTCGCGGAGCCACGTGGAGAGCGAGATGTGCCAGCGCCTCCAGAACTCCGCGAGGGAGGAGGAGCGGTACGGGGAGTCGAAGTTCTCCTTCAGGCGGATCCCGAGGAGGAGCGCCGACCCGATCGCGATGTCGCTGTAGCCGGAGAAGTCGGCCCAGATCTG
>CAZNSS010000794.1:0-2130 GCA_964575465.1 uncultured Holophagales bacterium
CGCCGCCGCCGCCCTCTGGGTCGTCACGCTCGGCGGCCGCGTCGGCGGGCCGGGGCGCTGGCGGGAGCGGAACGCCGACCTCCAGCGGCGATGGGCCGACGCCCTCTTCTTCGGGAGCCGGCGCCTCTTCTCGATGAAGGTCTCGACCGAGGGGCTCGCCCTCGCGGACGAGGCTCCGTTCCTCCTCTTCGCGCGCCACGCGAGCGTCGCCGACACGGTCCTCGCGGCGGCGTTCGTCGCAAACCCCCGCCGCCTCCTGCTGCGCTACGTCCTGAAGCGCGAGCTCCTGTGGGACCCCTGCCTCGACATCGTCGGCCGTCGCCTTCCCAACGCGTTCGTGAAACGCCGCGGGCCCGGCCTCGAAGCGGAGGTCGCCGCGGTCGCCGGCCTCGCCCGGGGGCTCGACGCCCGGTCGGCCGTCCTCATCTACCCCGAGGGGAAGCGCTTCAGCGACCCGCGGCGTGCGGCGGCCGTCGACGCGCTCCGGGAGAAGGGAGAGAACGAGCTCGCGGAGATCGCTTCGGGCTTCCGGAACGTCCTCCCCCCGAAGCTCCGCGGTCCGCTCGCGCTCCTCGAAGAGGCGAAGGGGCTCGACGTCGTCCTGCTCGAGCACACCGGCTTCGAGGGGGCCTCGACCTTCCCGCGCTTCTGGCACGGAGCGCTCGTCGGAGGGACCCTTCGCCTCCGGCTCCGCCGGTTCCCGGCGTCGACGATCCCCGCCGAAGGGCGCGGCCGCTGGCTCTTCGAGCGCTGGGCCGAGATGGACCGCTGGATCTCCGGGGTAAACGACCCGGGACAGGTCGGGAGAAGCGAGCCGTGACCCTCGAGCTCGTCGCGTGGAACGCCGCCCTCGTCCTCGCCCTCATGACCGTTCTCTGGGGGGCGAGCGTCTTCCTCCGAGACGCGAGCATCGTGGACCCGTTCTGGTCCGTCGGCTTCCTCCTCGTCACGGCGCACACCGTCGCCCGAACCGGCCTCACGCCGGGGAAGGCGCTCCTCCTCGGCATGGTCGGGGCCTGGGCGATCCGCCTCTTCCTCTACCTCCTCCGGAGGAGCCGTGGGAAGCCCGAGGACCCTCGCTACGCCGCGTTCCGCCGCCGATACGGCCCCGAGCGCTACTGGTGGGTCAGCTTCTTCCAGGTCTTCCTGCTCCAGGGCCTCCTCGTCGTCCTGATCTCGGCGCCTCTCCAGCTGGCGGCGGCCGCCGGGGCGCCCGACGCCGTCTCGCTCGCCGATCTTCTCGGTCTCGGCCTCTTCGCCGCGGGCCTCGCGATCGAGGCTGCCGCCGACGCGCAGCTCGACGCGTTCCGCCGCGAGCGCGCGAGGGCCGGCGCGGCGGAGCCGAAGCGCGTCCTGGACACCGGCCTCTGGAGGTACAGCCGTCACCCGAACTACTTCGGCGAGGCGCTCCTCTGGTGGGGCTTCTGGGTCGCGTCCCTCGACACCCCGGCGGGCTGGGCGACCGTCTTCGCCCCGGTCCTGATGACGTTCCTCCTCGTGAAGGTCTCCGGCGTCGCGATGCTCGACGCGCACATGGCGGCGACCCGGCCGGAGTACGCGGAGTACATCCGGCGGACCTCGTCGTTCGTCCCGAGGCCGCCGCGAGGCCGGTGAGGAACGCGCTCGCTCAGGAGGCGATCGCGGGCGGGCGCCCGGCCGAGAGCCCGCCGTCGACCGGGAGGACGGCGCCGGTGACGTTCGTGGCGCCGTCGGAGAGGAGGTAGAGGACCGCCGCCGCGACGTCGGCGGGCTCGGAGATCCTCCCCGTGGGGTGCATCGCCTGCGACGCCTTCAGGCTCGTCTCGCTCCCGGTGATCGCCGACGAGAGAGGCGTCCTCACGAGGCCGGGCGAGACGACGTTTACCCGGACCCCGTAGCGGGCGAGGTCCATCGCCGCCGAGCGCGCGAGGCCGACGACGGCCGCCTTCGCGGCCGCGATCGCCGCGTGGTTCGGGAGGCCGACCGCCGCCGCCGCGGAGGCGAAGAGGACGATCGACCCGCCCCGCTGCTTCCTCATCGGGCCGAGCGCGGCGTGGAGCGCCCGGAAGGCGGACCCGGCGTTCCGGTCGAGCTGGCCCGCCCACTCCTCCTCGCTCGTCGCCGACAGCGGCTTCAGGAGGATCGACCCGA
>CAZNSS010000795.1:0-2128 GCA_964575465.1 uncultured Holophagales bacterium
GGGCGGCGAGCCGCGACCTCAGGTCATCCCACCCCTCGCGCGAACGGAGCTCGACGACGGCCCTGGCGGCGCGCGCGCGGACGCCCGGCGCGACCAGTCCGAGGCCCTCCAGAACGTCGACGAGCGCGAGGAGCGGCCCGGCGGCGTAGCCCGAAGCGGGGAGCTCGAGGAGCCCGGCTGCGGCGCGGGCGATCGGCGTCCGTGAGAAGCCCCCGCCGGCCGGCCTGAAGAACGGGATCTCCCGCTGCATCAGCTCCGCGACGAGCGACGGTTCCTGCCGCGCGGGGTCCCGGACGAGGACGGCGATCCTGTGGAGCGGGACGCCGTCGTCGACGGCGCGCAGGATCTCGCGCACCACCTCGCGCGCCTCGGAGAGCTCGGAGGGGGCGACGACGACGGGCGACTCGGGCGGTGCGGCCGTTCGGGCGAGCGCGCGGGGAGTGGCGCCGAGGAGGCGCGCGAAGAGGCTCGAGCGGACCGGGGGGATGCCGTCGCCCGTCTCCTCGGGCTCGCCGTCGACGGGAACGAACGCGAGCACCGGCCTCTCCGCGGCGACCGCGGAGAGGAGCGCCTCGCGGACGCCGCCGAGGTCGTAGAGGCCGTAGACGAGGAGCGGGTCGGGGCGTTCGGGGGCCTTCGACGCCGCCGCGCGCCCGAGCAGGGAGTCGGCGTCGGAGAAGGCGGAGCGCAGCTCCTCGAATCGCACGAGGACCGCGGCGACCTTCGCGAGGAACGCGGCGCGGTCGGGGGTCCGCGCGGCCGCGGGGAGGAGCTCGGCGAGTCGCGAAGGGCCGAGCCCGGCGCCTCGGAGGTCCGCCGCCGTCCGTGCGAGGAGACCCGCCGTGGAGGGCCGCTCGCGGAGGACGTCGAAGACCTCGCCCTCCGGCGCCTCGACGAGCGCTCTCCGCGCGAGGAGAGTCTCGCCCAGCGACGGGAGGGGAGGCCGCGGGTCGGGCGCCGAGACCCGCTCGCGGGCGAGGTCGATGAAGGTGAGGAAGCGGAGGTTCGCGACGCCGCCGAGCGCCTCGGCCGCGCGGCGCCTCAGGTAGACGCCGAGGAGGTTCGAGCCGACGAGGACGTCGACCGGGCGGAGAGGGTCGCTTCCCTTGAGGGCGCGGACCTCGGCGAGGAAGCGCTCCTCGAGCGGGGCGAAGGCACCCGTGAAGAGCTCGTGCCGGGAGGTCGTCGCCAAATGGCCTCAGCCCTCTTTCCAGCGCGGGGAGCGGTCGGCGTCGATGCCGAGGAGGTCGAGGACGCGCTGGGAAACGAAGCCGAGGAGGTCGTCGATCGTCCTCGGCCGCGTGTAGAAGCCGGGGCTGGCCGGCAGGATCGTCGCGCCGGCCTGCGCCGCCTTCACCATCGCCTCGAGCGTCGGGAGAGGGAGCGGCGCCTCGCGCGGGACGAGGACGAGCGGCCGCCGCTCCTTCAGGTGGACGTAGGCGGCGCGGGTCAGGAGGTTGTCACAGACGCCGTAGGCGACCTTCGAGAGGGTCGTCGCGCTGCAGGGGACGACGACCATGCCGAGCGTGCGGAAGGAGCCGGAAGCGATCGAGGCCCCGACGTCCCTGTTCGGGTGGACGACGTCGGCCAGCGAGGCGAGGTCGTCCAGCGGCGTGCCCAGCTCGTCGGCGGCCACGCGCCTGGCCCCCTCGGTCGCGACGAGGTGGACCTCGACGCTCCCGGCGCGCCGGAGGGTCTCGAGGAGGTCCTTCGCGTAGGGGATGCCGGAAGCGCCCGAGATCCCGACGACGACGCGGCGCGGAAGGGTGTCGGCCATCGGCGGGAGTCTAGTCGGTGGGGCCCTCGCCGACGACGTCGAACGCCCAGGTCTTGACGCCGTCGAGGGAACCCGCCGCGCGTTCGGCCTCTTCCCCCGGGTCCTCCGCCTCGAGGAGAAAGAGCGTCTGCTCGGGACGGGCCAGGAGCCGCCAGCGGCAGGCGAGGCCGCGCGCGAAGGTCCGCAGGGCGGCCTCGTCCCGTCCCTCGGCGAAGAGGATTCGCCTCACGCCGCAGGCCCTCCCCGCCCGCGTAGAATCGCGCGCGGAAGCGCAAGGGGTCCGGTGGCCTCCCTGGTCTTCAAAACCAGCGTGCACGCTCCGAGAGGGGCGGCGGGTGGGTTCGACTCCCA
>CAZNSS010000796.1:0-2125 GCA_964575465.1 uncultured Holophagales bacterium
GCGGTGACGGTCGCCGGCGCCGTCGGCGTCGTCGTGATGCGGCAGCCGATCCACTCGGCCCTCTTCCTCCTGATGTCGTTCCTCGGCGTGGCGTGCCTCTACGTCCTCGCCCACGCCGAGCTGGTCGCCGCCGTTCAGGTCCTCGTCTACGCGGGCGGAATCATGATCCTGTTCCTCTACACGATCATGCTCGTGAACGTCCGCCGGCAGCGGACGGAGAGGTACCTGCACCTGCAGGCCGTGCCGGCGCTCGGGTTCGGGTTCCTCTTCCTCCTCGTCGTCGGCGGCGTCGTCGTGAACGAGGCGCGCTCGCTCGCCGCGAAGGTCCCGGCGGCCGACCCGAAGGCCCTCGCGACGACCGTCGCGAACGGCGTGACGGTGGCCGGCAACGTCCAGGCGGTGGGCTGGATGCTCTACCGCGACTACCTCCTCCCCTTCGAGATCGCCTCCGTCTTCCTCCTCGTGGCGATGATCGGCGCCGTCGTCCTCGGCAAGCGGACGATGGAGAGGTTCGACTAGATGATCACCCTGGCCCACTTCGTCGGCCTCTCGTTCGTCCTCTTCACCATCGGCGTCGTCGGCGTCCTCGTCCGCCGGAACCTGCTGACCGTCCTGATGTCGATCGAGCTGATGCTGAACGCGGTGAACATCAACCTCGTGGCGTTCTCGAGGCAGCTCGGGGACCTGACCGGGCAGGTCTTCTCGATCTTCGTCATCGCCGTGGCGGCGGGGGAGGCGGCGATCGGCCTCGCCATCATCATCTCGCTCTACCGCCTGAAGTCGTCGGTCAACCTCGACGAAGCGGCGGAGATGAAGGGCTGAACCCGATGAACGCCGCGACGTTCCTCCCCTGGATCCCGGTCTTCCCCTTCCTCGGCTTCCTCGTCAACGGGCTCCTCTACCTCGTCTCGCACGGCAGGCTCGGCGGCAAGGACGCCCCGCTCGGGTCGCACGGCGACGGGCACGGCGACGCGCACGCGGCGGGCCACGGGGCCGCGCACGGCGGGCACGACGACCACGGCGGAGGCCACGGGGGCCACCACGACATCCCCTTCAAGGCCGTCCACACGTGGGTCGGGCCGGTCGCCTCGGGGCTCTCGTTCGTCTTCGCGCTCCTGGCGATCGGATCCTGGTGGAAGGAGACGGGCGGCCACCACGAGATCGTCGCGACGCTCTGGACCTGGATTCCGATGGGGTCGAACGCCGGCTGGTTCGGCGCCCCCGACTTCTCGATCGACGTCGCCTTCCGGATCGACCCGCTGTCGGCCCTGATGCTCGGGTTCGTCACGTTCATCGGGACGCTCATCCACGTCTACTCGGTCGGCTACATGGGGCACGACGAGGGGTACGGGAGGTTCTTCTCCTACCTCAACCTCTTCATGTTCGCGATGCTGACGCTCGTCCTCGGGGCGAACCTGGCGATCCTCTTCGTCGGGTGGGAGGGCGTCGGCCTCTGCTCGTACCTCCTCATCGGCTACTACACGACGAAGGACTTCGCCGCGGACGCGGGCAAGAAGGCGTTCGTCATGAACCGGATCGGCGACGCCGGGTTCCTGATGGGCCTCTTCGCCTGCGTCGCGATGTTCGGGACGGTCGACTTCACGAAGATGTTCGCGGCCGCGGCCGCGAGCCCGGGCGTCTACGCCGCCGGCGGCCTGATGACGTTCGCCTGCCTCGCGCTCTTCGTCGGCGCGACGGGCAAGAGCGCGCAGATCCCCCTCTTCGTCTGGCTCCCGGACGCGATGGCCGGCCCGACCCCCGTCTCGGCCCTCATCCACGCCGCCACGATGGTCACCGCGGGCGTCTACATGGTCGCCCGCTGCAACGTCTTCTTCCGGATCTCCCACGAGTGGGCGCTGAAGGCCCTCGGAGAGAACCCGACCGTCTGGGGCCTCCTGACGCACGACGCCTCGTTCGTCGTCGCGGTCGTCGGCGGGATCACGGCGTTCGTCGCGGCGACGATCGGCCTGGCCCAGACCGACATCAAGAAGGTCCTGGCCTACTCCACCGTGTCGCAGCTCGGCTACATGTTCCTCGGCTGCGGCGTCCTCGCGTTCGGCGCCGGGATGTTCCACGTCTTCACGCACGCCTGGTTCAAGGCCTGCCTCTTCCTCGGCTCCGGCTC
>CAZNSS010000797.1:0-2116 GCA_964575465.1 uncultured Holophagales bacterium
GGTCGAGGTGCGAGTGCGTGATGATGATCGACCGGACCCGCGACTGCTCCTCGAGGGTGAGGGCCTGCGTCAACGCCCCCGCGTCGAGCGAGACCGTCCCGTCCAGGAGGAAGGACGTCTGCCGATGCCACGGCGTGGACCCGCCGTACGCTCCGAGGACACGGACCCGCACGGTTGGATTTTAGGCCGCAAAAGGCCGGTCCGGGGTGACCTGGGTCACCCTTTTCCGGCCCTCGGCTTCAGAACGACGCGGGACCGATGTAGAAGGTCCACTGCCAGTTGTCGAGGGTCGACTTCATGTCGGTCGGCCGGGCCATGTCGACATTCCAGGGGATCCCGAGGAAGTAGGCCGTGAAGCCGGCCCCGTAGGCCGCCTTCCCGTCGACGAGACGGCCCCCGGCGGAGAACTGGTGGTCCTCGCCTTCGAGCCAGGCGGTGCCGATGTCGAAGAAGAGCCGCCCGCGGATCCCCCCGAAGTTCAGGCCGATCCCGGTGATCAGGGCGTCGATGAGCGGGAAGCGGAACTCGGTGTTCACGTAGAAGATCCGGTTCCCGATGAGGGAGCGGTAGTCGTAGCCGCGCAGGGTGTCGAGGCCGCCGAAAGAGAAGACCGAAGGGACGGCGCCCGAGGAGTAGCCGCCGAAGGCGCGGAAGGCGAAGTTCGTCCGGCGCGAGATCGGGACGTAGGCGCGCGCCTCGCCGTAGAGGTCCTGGGAGAGCGTCCCGCCGTCCTGGAAGTCGGGCAGGTAGCGGTAGCTGACGGACAGGGCCTGGCCGCCGTGCGGGCCGAACGACTTGTACCGGGTCCCGTCGTAGCCGAAACCGACACCCGCCTGGATCGTGTTGTCGTCGCGCGGGAGGTAGAGCTGCCCCTGCGTCCCGTCGTCGTTCGTGACGATGTACGGCTGGTCGATCGAGCGGGAGAGGACCCCGAGGACCCCCTCCACCCGCGTGTACCGCGAGAACGGGTAGACGCCGAGGAGGCTCGCGCCCGTCTCCCGGGAGAAGCGGCGGGTGGAGACGTACTCCCCGTACTGGTTCAAGCCCGTGAAGTAGGTGCGATTGTCGTAGAGCTGCACCCCCCACTGGGTGCGCCGCTTGAGGTTGAAGTAGATCGCGTTGATGTTCGAGTAGCCGGCGAGCGTGTCCCAGATGAAGAAGACGCGCCGGTCGCCGAGGTAGTCGGAGAAGCTGAGGCGGACCGAGGAGAGGAACGTCCCGTCCGAGTTGACGCCGGCGTAGCCGCCGACATCGTCGACGAAGAGCTTGAAGGTGCTCTTCTCGGTCTTCTCGGGGTCGACGGCGACCTCGATGGCCGGGACGAACGCGGGCGTGACGCCCCTCGTGATCGGGGCGGGCGGGAGCGCCTTCTCCTCGAGCCGGCGGAAGGGCTTTCTCGCGTCGGCGACGTAGAGCTGGAAGCGACCCTCCTGGTAGCCCGAGAAGACGACCTTCTCGAGGCCGTCGGGGCCCATGAAGGAGTCCGGGCCGATCGCGGCGCCGATGACGTCGGTGTACTGGACGACGTCGCCCGTCTTCAGGTCCTGGCCGTAGATGTTGAAGATGCCGCCGCGGGACGACGCGAAGTAGAGCCGGCTCCCGTCGGGGGAGAAGGCGGCGTCGTCGTCGTTGCCCTCGCCCCAGGTGATCTGCTCGATCTTCGAGGGGTCTTCGAGCGGGAACCGGACGATCTTCTGGAGGCCGCCGACGATCTTCGTGTGGTAGATGTACTTCCCGTCGGGCGAGAAGATCGGCGCGGTGTCGTAGCCGTCGTCCTCGGTGAGGTTCCGGAGGGCCTTCGTCCCGAGGTCGAGGAGGAAGACGTCGCGCGACGTCCCCGAGATCCCGGAGAAGACGACCGAGTTCCCGTCGGGGGAGAAGGCCGGCGAGAGGGGCATGTCGGGCGTGACCGGGATCCGGTCGACGATCCCGCCGCCCCGGGCCGAGAAGATGAAGAGCTGGCGGCCGCGCTCGCGCCGGGCGAAGACGGCGATCCGGTCGCCGTCCGGCGCGAAGGAGAGGTCCCGGCCGCTCTCGGGCCCCTGGCTGAGGAACTGAACGGAGATGTACTCGTACTTCGTCGTCCGGCCCGGCGAGAGGTTCTTCCAGAGCTTCC
>CAZNSS010000798.1:0-2116 GCA_964575465.1 uncultured Holophagales bacterium
TCGTCGGGACCGCGCCGATGCGCAGGTCGCGGTACTCGCCGAGGATCTTGAAGCACGACGCCTCCCACGTGAGGAGGCTCCGCCACTCGAGCATCCGGCCCTTCGCGATGTCGTAGTTCGCCTCGAGGTCCACCCGGAGCTGCTTCGGCACGACCGCCGTCCCTCCCCCGAACCGGAGCTGCGTGGAGGGCTGGGTGGTTCCGACGGGGCGGCTGTCGTAGTACGAGAAGCGGAGGAAGCGGGCCGCCGAGCCGAAGTTCGCCGAGACGCTCGAGGAGGTGACGACGCCCTCCTTCAGGTCCCAGGTCGCGCGGGCGTCGAAGTTGAGGGCCGACCCCGCGTTCACGCGGAGGATGCCGTCGAGGGGCGAGTCGGTGTAGGTCGCGGGGTAGCCGACGGGAGGCTCGAAGTAGTGGATGCGCGAGATCTCGAGGGAGGCGATCTCGCGCGAGGCGCCCGACTTCTCCTTCGCGAGGAGCCTCTGGACGAGCGCGTACCGCGCCGAGTGCGACGGCAGGATGGTGTCGACCTCGTCGAAGACGGGAGTCCGCGAGAGGTCGCCCGGGTCGGTCTGGTACTGGTACTCGACCTGGGGCTCGATGATGTGCTTGAGCCTCGTGTACCGGCCCAGCTTCACCTCGAAGACGCGCGCGAAGGAGGGGCCCGTGAGGTCGACGCGGGCGAGCGCGGTCCCCCGCGTGTAGTTCTCGTCCGCCAGGGAGCGGCCGTCCGCCGCGACGGACGCCCCGTACTCGGTGAGCCTGTAGCCCGCCTCGACCTGGAGCGAGAGCCAGGGGAGGGGCGAGAGGGGCGCCGAGACCTTCGGGAAGAGGTCGATCCGCTCGTAGTCCCCCGCGGGCTGACCCGCGGGCCGGATCGACCGGAGCCAGCCGGCCGAGGTCTGCGCCTCGACGAAGACCGTGTTCCCGAAGATCCCGGTCGGCCTGAGGCGCGCCTCGAGGACCGGCTTGCGCTCGAGGACGACCTCGCTCGTGCCGTAGAGCGCCGTCTCCCGCTCGAGGCGGAGGTTGAAGGCGAACGGCCCCTCGGACCGCGTGACGAACGCCTTCTGCCCGACGGATCGCGCCGACGTGAGGTTGAAGTCGCGGTCGTAGCTCTGGAAGAAGGTGATGTCGGAGTACTGCGCCCAGTTCACGACGACCCGGGTCCGCGGGGCGAGGTCGTCGGCCGCGAGGGAGCCCGCCGTCTTCCACTGCCAGTTCCGGTTCGGGTCGATGACCGTGTAGTACATCCCCGCGAAGGAGGTGCCGGCGCTCGGACGCCACCGGAGCTCCGTGCCGAGGCCGAAGAACTCCTTCGTGTAGAGGTCCGTCGTCACGGTCGCGTCGGCCGAGCGGCCGAGGACCTGGTAGTACGAGAGACCGAGGAACGCGCCCCGGCTGCTGCTGTAGCCGATCCCCGGGGTCAGGAAGCCGGAGGCGCGGTCGCGCAGCGCGGGCCACAGGAGGTAAGGGGTGTAGAGGAGCGGCACGCCGCCGAGGCGGAAGACGACGGTCTTCAGCTTCGCGTAGTCGTCGAGCGTGACCTTCCCGTCCCTGACCTCGAACTCCCACGCGGGGTCCTCCCCCTCGCAGGCGGTGACGGAGCCGTTCCGGATCTGGAAGGTCTTCGCCCCGGTCTTCGCGAGGGTCGCACCCCGCACGAGGATCCCCGAGAGCTCGGCCTGCCCGTCGGTCAGGGTGCCGGTCTTGTCGCTCAGGTCGAGCTCGAGGCGGAGCCCCGCGAGGCGCGAGGTCCCCTGCTCGAGGACGACCTCCCCCTCGGCCACGACGACCTTCGTCTTCGTGTCGGCCCTGACGTAGTCGGCCGTCAGGCGGATGTCCTGGTACTCGACCGTGACGCGCCCCCCTTTCGGGGCCTGGACCTCGTAGACGGTCTCGGAAATGAGGCTCTGCCGCCCCCCCTTCCCGTCCGAGACGCTCACCTTGATGACGCCCCCGACTTCCGGCGCCCGGAACTTGATGTCGAAGTTCGGCCGCTCGCGGAAGCGCGAGGCGAAGGGGTCGCTCTCGAAGGACGACTGCCCGGCGGCCGGGGCCGCGAGCAGGAGCAGCGCCGCGGCGAGCCCCGCGAGGGGAGCCCGCCGCGCCGCGCG
>CAZNSS010000799.1:0-2116 GCA_964575465.1 uncultured Holophagales bacterium
TCAAGCACCAGCGCTTCGTCGGCGCCGGCTACTTCGACCAGATCCAGCAGACGGTCGCCGGCGGCGAGGTCGCCACGGCGGCCCTCAAGGGCTCCACGGAAGAGGAGCAGTTCGACAAGCACTGAGACGTCCCTCCGCTCCGCGGAGACGGCGCTCGCGCCCTACTTCGTTCCGTTCGAGGCGCCCTGGGAAACCGGGGCGCCTTTCCTTTCGGCCCGCCCCCGCCACGCGGCGGCTCTCGCCTTCTCGCCGAGCGAGTCGTACGTGCTCGCGGCGAGGAGGGCTGTCTTCGGCGTCGGGGTCGCCCGGTACATCTCCTCGAGGAGGCGGTCGACGCCGGGCCGGTCTCCCTGCATGAAGCGCAGCACGGCGAGGCTCGTCCAGCCTTGCGTGTTCGAGGGGAAGGCCGCGATCTCGCTCCGGAAGGCCGTCTCGGCCTCGGGAAGGCGGTTCATCCGGGCGAGCGCGTCGCCGCGCACGAACTCGAGGTTCCAGAGGGGCGGGAGGCGGAGCTCCTTCACGCGGGCGGCCGCGCGGTCGACGTCGGCGAGCGCCTCGGCCGGCCGCCCCGCCTTCGCCTTCACTTCCGCGAGCGCGAGGATCGCCGGCGGATCGGCCTCCCCCGCCGCCGCCTTCGCCTCGCTCTCGGCCGCCGCGAGGTCGTTCCTCGCGAGCGCGACGCGGCAGAGGAGGAGGTGCGCCTTGCCGGGGAGCGCGGCGAGGGCCGAGCGCGCGAGCGTCCCGGCCTCGTCGTACCGCTTTCGCCTGAGCTCCACGAGGCCGAGGGAAACGGCGATGTCGGGGAGCGGGACCGGCGAGCGCCCGAGCACCTGGCGGTAGGTCGCGGCCGCGTCGTCGTCGCGCCCCGCCTCGGCCTGCAGCTCGGCGAGCTTGATTCCCGCTTCCTGCATCCCGGGACTCTCGGAGTACATCGCCGCGAGGTGCCGGATGGCCGCGTCCGTCTGCCCGAGCCCCGCGAGGCGCCACCCTTCCTCCATCCGCCGGAGGTTCGCGATGTTGTCGACCGGGTTCGGGAGGTCCGCCCCGGCCCCCCGCTCGCGCGGGCCGCCGATGTAGCCGAGCGCCGCGAGCTTCTTCAGCGTCTCGGCGTCCTCGGGGGCCGGCTTCTCGTTTCCCCGCGGGAAGCGGAGGAGCTCCCTCGCGAGATTCGCGGCGGCCGTCCGCTCCGAAGCCACGAGGTCGTTCTTCTCCCCCGGGTCGGCGAGGAGGTCGTAGAGCTCGGGGCGCGGCCCGTGGATGTAGTGCCAGCGGTCGTCGAGGACGCTCCTGAGGTCGGCCCACCCGAGCTGGAGGCGCGGGTAGAGCGTCTCGCCGTAGATCGTTCGGGCGGGCGCCCCCTTCGCCCCCGCCGCGAAGAGCGACGTGCCGCTCACCCCCGCGGGAACCGGCAGGCCGAGCGAGGCGGAGATCGTGGGGAGGATGTCGGAGAGCTGGACCGGCGCCGAGACGCGCGTCCCGCCGCCGCGGCTCCCCGGGAGCTTGACGAGGAGCGGGACCTGGATCGCCTCGCGGTAGAGGAGGAGCGAGTGCTGCTGCTCCCCGTGGTCGCCGAGGCCCTCGCCGTGGTCCGACGTCACGACGACGATCGCCTTCTCGTAGAGGCCGAGCGAGCGGAGGTGGTCGAGGAGACCGCCCACGACGGCGTCGGCCGTCGCCACGTCCCCCTCGTACGTCGCGCCGTACTCGGTGCGGAACGGCTCGGCGGGCTCGTAGGGGAGGTGCGGCTCGAAGATGTGGAAGAAGTAGAAGAAGGGCCCGCCGGCGTGCGCGGAGATCCACTCCTTCGCGAAGGCGAGCGTCTTCTCCCCCGGCCTCTGGTAGCGGACGGTCGCCACGCCCGGGTTCGTCGGCAGCGAGTCCTCGTAGTCGTCGAAGAGCGCCCCGAGCCCCGTCTCGCGGCGGAGGACGTAGGTCGAGACGGCGGCCCCGGTCGCGTAGCCCTGCCCCTTCAGGAGCCTCGGCAGGCTCGGGTGGGCCTCTCCCCGGAAGACGAACCCCGAGTTGTTCCTCACGCCATGCTCGGGCGGGAGCATCCCCGTGAGCATCGTCGTGTGCGACGGGAGCGTCATCGGCGTCGGCGCCCACGCCTTCTCGA
>CAZNSS010000800.1:0-2109 GCA_964575465.1 uncultured Holophagales bacterium
CCCGCGGGCAGATGCTCATCGCCTCGAACATGGCGGGGACGGCGTTCTCGAACGCCCAGGTCGGGATGGTGCACGCGATGGCCCACACCGTCGGGGCGCGTTACGGGATCCACCACGGCCTCGCGAACTCCATCTTCATGCCGCACGTCGTCCGATTCAACGCGGGCGAGGTGGCGGCCTTCTACCGCCCGATCGCCGCGGCCCTCGGGGTCGCCGTCGACGGTCTCACCGACGCAGCCTGCGCGGAGCTCGTGGCGGAGCGGCTCTCCGAGCTCGCCGCGAAGACGGGACTGCCCCGGACGCTCTCCTCGCAGGGTGTCCCGGAGGACGCCCTGCCCGAGCTCGCCGAGGCGACGCTCGCCGACGCCTCGATCATCTACAACGGAAGGACGGTCCTCGGCGCCGACGAGGTGCTCGCGGTCTACCGGGCCGCCTTCTGAGCGGGGATTCGGAGGAGCACGTGAGCGAGCCCGAGATCACCGTCGACCCCGGAGCGGAGGAGAACGGCCTCGGCAACATGGTGGCCGAGCTGCTCCGGGCCAACGTCGGGACGAGCGACTACAAGAAGAGGGTCTTCCTCCGGATGAAGGGGTCGGTCGGGCTCGACGCGACCGACGCCGAGGTGCAGGTGACGCTCTCCTTCGACCGCGGCAGGTGCGTCGTCTACGACGGGCTCCGCGAGAAGACCGCCGTCACCGTGAGCGCCGATTCGGACTCGATCATCGAACTCTCGAACGTGAAGCTCGTCGGCGGTCTCCCCTTCTACCTCGACAGGGCCGGCCGGGCCGTCGTCGGGAAGGCGCTCCGGGGGGTCATCCGGATCCGAGGCCTCCTCCGCCACCCCATCACGCTGACGCGGCTCGGGATCGTCCTCTCGGTGAACTGACGGCGGACGCGCCGTCCCCGGATCAGCCCGGGCCCGTCGCCCTCGCGGCAGCGAGCCGGTCGCGGTTTCGGGTGAAGGCGGGGAGGAGCGGGTCGGCCTTCTGCCCGGCGATCTCGACGGCCCTTTCGTAGCTCGCGAGGGCCTCCTCCGGCTTCCCGGCCGCCTCGAGCGCCTCGCCGAGGCTGTCGTGGACGTTCGCGGAATCGGGGTGCAGCTCGACGTTCCGGCGGAAGAACGCGAGGGCGCCTTTCACGTCCTTTCGAAGGAGGTGCTGGTATCCCACCTGGTTCACGACGAGCTCCGGCGGCGGGACGGGATAGCCGAGCCGCTCCGAGAGCCTTGCGTAGTGCTTCCCGAGGTCCTCGACCGACCCCGCGTAGCCACCCGCCTTCCGGTCGCGCGGGAGACGCCAGCCCTCGAAGACCTTCCGCAGGCCGAAGTAGTGCGAGCGGAGAACGACGCTTCCGTGGTCCTCGTCCTCCATCAGGAGCGCGCCCCAGGAGAACCCGGCAGCCTTCGTCCGCTTCAAGGTCTTCCTCAGGCGTTCGAAGCGGGTCGGAGAAGGGTCCCCCTCCTCCTCGTCGGCCATCGTGACGAAGAGCGTGTGCCGGAGCTCCTTCCGCCCTTCCAGGAACGTCTCCGTCCGTCCGAGGATGACGTCGTGGTCCCAGGAGAGGGCCGGCGAGGCGGCAATCGACGCGTTGAAGAGCCCGGGCCGCTCGGCGAGCGCGGTGAGCGCGAAGAGGCCGCCCAGGGAGTGCCCCGCGAAGACGCGGAAGGGGGCCGTCCGGTACGTCGCCTCGACGAACGGGATCAGCTCCTTCTCGAAGAAGTCGAGGAACCTCGGGGCCCCGCCGCTCGTCTCGACGAGTACCGGTGTGCCGTCGTCGCGCACGCCGAAGCCGCGCGTCGGCGTCAGGTCGCGGGACCGGTCGGTGTTCGTGACGCCGACGATGACGACGTCGGGCATGAGGCCGTTGCGGACGAGGAAGTCGACGGTCCCGCGGGTGTGGAGGAGATGGGCGTCGCCGTCCGTCAGGTAGAGGACCGGGTAGCGCGCCGTCCCCTGCCCGTAGCCGCGGGGCGTGGAGACGAGGATCGTCCGCTCCTCCCCGAGCACCTTCGACGTCATCCGGACGGTTTCGGCGTTCGCGAGCGGCTCGGCGGACGGAGCGGCGCGGGCCAGGGAGAGGAGGGCAACGAGACCGACGAACGGGGCGGGA
>CAZNSS010000801.1:0-2104 GCA_964575465.1 uncultured Holophagales bacterium
CCTCGAGCGACATCCGGCCCGTGAAGACGACGATGTCCATCGGGAACTTCTCGGGACGCAGGTGCGTGTTGAAGAAGTGGATCGTGAAGATGAAACCGACGGCGAGGAGGGCCTCGTCGCTGTGGACGATCGTCGCGACGTTGATGAGCCAGCCCGGGAGGAACTGCGTCATCTGCTCCGAGAACCAGAGCAGGAGGCCGGTCGAGCCGATGACGAAGACGCCCCAGAAGACGGCGAAGTAGTCGAACTTCTCCCAGTACGTCCAGCGGCCGTACTGGGGGCGCGGGCCGAGGCCGACGAACCACTTGATCGTCCCGGCGACGTCCCGCGCGTCCTTCATCGTCGGCATCATCGTGCTCGGCCCGGTCAGCATCTCCTTCCAGCTCTTTCCCTCGCGCCTCTTCCGCCGGAAGACGTCGACGACGTGGGTCACGAAGATCGCGAACATGAGGACCGCTGCCGCACGGTGCAGGAAGCCCGCCCCCTCGAAACCGCCGAACGCCTTGGAGAGCGTCCGCGCCCAGGGGGTGAAGGAGAACTTGAGGGTCAGCCCGGTCAGGGCCAGCGTGATGAAGCTGACGATCAGGCTGATGTGCATGCCGCGCTCGAGGCGCGTGAACCGGATGAACTCGAGCCCCTTCTCCCCTGCGGCGTGGTGCGCCGCCTCCTCGGCCTTCAGCTCCTTCCGCATCTTCAGGGCGCGCGGGAGCCAGAGGAGGGTGTGGATGCCGCTGATCGTGAAGGTCCCGAGGAGGAGCCCGGTCATCCCCCAGAAGGTGAAGAAGAGGATCGGGTACTTGTCCTTGTCGTGGTGCGTCGCGTGCGAGAGGTACCCCGCGAAGCGCCGGGTCGCGCCGGGGTGGCACTGCTGGCACGTGGCGACGACGTTCCCGCGGGAGAGGTGAGAGGCCGGGTCCGACGGAGGCAGGATGTCGTGCGCGCCGTGGCAGTCGTTGCACTTCGCCGTCTTGCCGTAGCCGAGCTGGGAGACCTTTCCGTGGAACGTGTCGAAGTAGGTCTCGGTGACCTCCTTGTGGCACTTGCCGCAGGAGGACATGACGCCGAGCTTGAAGCCGACCTGGTCGGTCCGCCGGATCGTGTGCGCGGAGTGGCAGTCGTCGCAGACCGGGAGGGGCTTCTTCGACCTCGAGACGAGCGCGGAGTGGATGCTCTTCTTGAACTTCTCCTCGACGCCGTGGTGGCACCGCCCGCAGGTGTCGGGCTGCCGGAGCGCGTTCACGCTCGACTCGGGGTCCTTCGCCGGGAGAACGCTGTGCGCCGTGTGGCACGACGTGCAGGTCGCGCTGACGACGAGGCCGCTCTCCAGGAGCCCCTTGCCGTGGATCGACTCCGTGAAGTTCTCGATGATCTGGTGCTGCTCGCCCGTGTAGCGCCGCGCGGCCTTCTGGCCCTCGCGGTGGCAGCGCGCGCAGAGCTTCGGGACGTTCCTCGCGAACGTGGGCGAGGCGGCGTCGGCTCTCCCCCTGACGCCGTGGGTCCCGTGGCACTCGGCGCAGGGCGGGCCGTTCGGGTCACCCCGGAGGACGAGCTTGCCGTGCGTGCTCTTCGCGTACTGCTGGACGACCCCCTCGTGGCAGGAGCCGCAGTTCACCTTCGCGGTGAGCGTGTCGCACGGCCTCTCGTGGCCGGGCGTCACTCCCGCGTGGCACTGGGAGCAGCGCTTTTCCTTGTGCCGCGAGCCGCCGATCTCGGCGGCGTCGACCCACATCGACCGGCCGTCCTTCGCCTTCAGCTCCTTGCGGCCGTGGCACTTCTGGCAGTCCGCGTCGGCCATCCCCTGGTCGTAGAAGACCTTCCGGACCTTGTGGGGCTGGTGACAGTCGACACAGGCGGGGAGAACGTGCTCCTCCTTCTCCCAGAGCTTCCCGTCGATGACCTTCCGGTGGACCTGCTCGATGCTCGAGTGGCACTGGGCGCAGGTCTTCGCGATGTTCTTCCGTGCGATCGAGGAGCGCGGGTCGGTGTGCGGGAGGGTGAAGTGGGGCGTGTGGCACGAGACGCACGTCGCCGAGACGGTCAGCCCCTTCTTCAGGAGCCCCTCGCCGTGGATCGACTCGGTGTAGTTCTCGAGGATCCGGTCCTG
>CAZNSS010000802.1:0-2104 GCA_964575465.1 uncultured Holophagales bacterium
AGCTGCGGCTTATTCAGCCCCGACCTCCGGATCTTCCCTCGACCTCTCGGAACGTCCGCGCGCCCAGCGGGCCCGGGGCGGCCGTCATTCGAGGCGGACATTCTCAAGGAGCGGGGATCGAAGTGCAAGCGGAAAACTCCGCGCAAACAGGGCCGATCGGGGACCGCAGCGGTCCTCTCGGGGCCGTCGCGGGTCGTTGCCTCCGGCATCCGTAGAATGCGGCCATGGTGCTTTCCAGGCCGTCCCCGTTCGCCGCCGCGGTCGCCCTCGCCCTGGTCCTCCCCGCCCTTTCCTTCGCCGCGGCTCCGCCGTTGCCGACGCCGGGCCCGACGCCGAGACCCGGCCCGCTCGTGAGGAACGTCGACGTGACCGTGACGAACATCGACGTCGTCGTGACCGACAACAAGGGGAACCGCGTCAAGGGGCTCACCAAGGAAGACTTCGAGGTCTACGAGGACGGCATGCTCCAGCCGCTGACGAACTTCTTCGCCGTCGACGGCGGGAAGGTCGTCTTCTTCGGCGACGAGGCCGTTCCGGGAGCGGCGCCGGTGGCGGCCGCGGCGCCGGCGGCCACGCCGGCCGCCACGCCCGCGGCCCCGGAGCCCTCCGAGCCCGCGGCGGCGCCCCTCCCGGTCCCGCGGACCCGGATCGTGATCTTCATCGACAATCTGAGCCTCCAGCCGTTCAACCGGAACCGGATCCTTCGGAGCGTCCAGACGTGGGTCCGCGAGAACGTGAAGGACAACGTCGAGGCGATGGTCGTCACCTGGGACCGCTCGCTGAAGGTGAAGCGGAAGTTCACGAACGACGGCCGTGAGGTCTCCGACGTCCTCAAGCAGCAGGAGGACCTCTCGACGCTCGGCCAGACCCGGATTTCCGAGCGCCGCGACCTCATGAAGCAGATCGACGAGTCGAAGAGCGAGACCGAGGCCTTCGGCTACGTGAGGCAGTACGTCCTCGCCTACAAGAACGACCTCGACTTCACGACCGAGGCCCTGAAGCAGACGATCGACCAGCTCGCCGGCGTCGAGGGGAGGAAGATCCTCTTCCACGTCTCCGAGGGGCTCCCGCAGTCGCCCGGCCTCGAGATGTGGAAGTACGTCCAGGACAAGTACCGCACGCAGACCGGCGGCCTCTCCCAGTTCGAGTTCGACAAGACCTCCTCCTACCTCGGGATCATTCGGGCCGCGAACGCCGCCGGCGTTTCGATGTACATGGTCGACGCCTCGGGCCTGACGATCGACTCCGGGATCAGCGCCGAGAACCGGACGACCGACGCGAAGATCGACTCCTTCGTCGAGAGGACGAACCTCCAGTCGATGATCCAGCTCATGGCGGAGGAGACGGGCGGGAAGGCGATCCTGAACAGGAACGACGTGACCGGGCCGCTGAACGAGATGCGCGGCGACTACACCTCGTACTACTCGGTCGGGTACCGGAGCCTCAGGTCGGGAGGCGAGCGCCCGCGCAAGGTCCAGGTGAAGATGAAGAAGAAGGGCCTCGTGGCGCGCTCCAGGCGGAGCTACGTCGAAAAGGGGCTCGAGACCCGAATCACCGAGGGGGTCACGTCGGCCCTCTACTTCGCGCGCGACGAGAACCCCCTCGGAGTCGGCATCGAGGTGGGCCAGCCGGCTCCCGCCGACGCCCAGAACTACCTCGTCCCGATCCGGATCCGCGTCCCGTTCAGCCGGATCACGCTCCTCCCGGAGGGATCGACCGTGCGGGGCCGGGTCGTCCTCTACTTCATCGTCGTCGACGCCGCCGGGAAGCAGTCGGAGCTGGCGAACCAGGTCGTGCCGGTGGAGATCGGCGCGAGCGAGCTCGCGGGCGTCTCCCGCAGGGACTTCGTCTACGACGTGAAGCTCCTGATGATCCCGGGAGGGCAGCGCCTCTCCATCGCGGTCCGCGACGAACCGACGAACACCGTCAGCTACGTCCAGCAGTCGATCTTCGTCTCCGCCCTCCCGCCGGAGTCGCGCCCGGCGGGGAAGTGACGCCGGGGGGCGCCTGAAGGTCCTCGGCGCGGCCGCGGCGCGGGACGCCGACGCGCGGCCGGTCGCCGCCGTCACCACGAGCCGGTGGTCTTCTCCCCCTACCCGCTGGT
>CAZNSS010000803.1:0-2103 GCA_964575465.1 uncultured Holophagales bacterium
GCGAACCTCTACCAGCAGATGGCCGCGGGCGACTTCGCGATGTACGTCACCGGGCCGTGGAACCTCGGGGAGTTCCGGCGTCGCCTGCCGGAGAGCCTCCAGGGGGCCTGGGCCACCGCGCCGCTCCCGGCGCCCGACGGCCTCCCGTGGCCCGGGGTCTCGCTCGCCGGTGGTTCGAGCCTCGTCGTCTTCCGCTCCTCGCCGCGGAAGGACGCGGCGTGGAAGGTCGTGGAGTACCTCTCCGAGCCGGCGACCCAGAAGCGCTTCTGGGCGCTCTGCGGCGACCTCCCGGCACGGCGCTCGGCGTGGGACGAGCCCGCCCTCGCGGGGGACGCGCGGACCGCGACGTTCCGCCTGCAGCTCGAGCACGTCCGCGCGACGCCGAAGGTCCCCGAGTGGGAGCAGATCGCCGCAAAGGTCTGGGAGCGGCTCGAGCCGGTGGCGCGCGGGGCGAGGGGGCTCGACCCGTCGCTCGCCGCGCTCGACGCCGACGTGGAGGTCGTCCTCGAGAAGCGCCGCTGGCTCCTCGACCGGAGGGCGGGGGGAGAGCCGAAGTGAGCCGGATGTCGTCCTGGAGGGCGCGGGAAGCGCGGGCCGGGCTCCTCCTCGTGGCGCCCGGGCTCCTCGCCCTCTCGCTCTTCCTCTTCCTGCCGGTCGGCGCCTCGCTCCTCCTGAGCCTGACCGACTTCGACCTCTACGCCGTCGGGGATCCCTCGGCCGCCCGCGTCGTGGGCCTCCGGAACTACGCGCGCCTCCTCCACGACCCGGTGTTCTGGAAGGCGCTCGGGAACACCTTCTTCTTCGTCGTTTTCGGCGGGCCGCTCACCGTCGCCCTCGCCCTCGGCGCGGCGCTCCTCCTGAACCACCGCCTCGTCCGCTTCGCGGGGCTCTTCCGGACGATCTACTTCGCCCCCGTCGTCACGACCCTCGTTGCCGTGGCGGCGGTCTGGAAGTACCTCTACCACCCGCGGTTCGGTCTCCTGAACGCCGCTCTCGGCCTCTTCGGGATCGGCTCGGTCGACTGGCTCGGCGACCCGCACTGGGCCATGCCCGCGATCGTCCTGATGGCGGCGTGGAAGAACTTCGGCGCGAGCATGATCATCTTCGTCGCGGGACTGAAGGCGATCCCCGAGAGCCTCCACGAGGCGGCGCGCATCGACGGCGCGGGCCCGTTCCAGCGTTTCCGGCGGATCACCGTACCGCTCCTGGCGCCGACGTTCCTCTTCGTCGGCCTGACGACGACGATCGGCTACTTCCAGCTCTTCGCCGAGCCGTACGTCATGTCGGGGGGCGACGGCGGCCCGATGAACGCGACGCTCTCGGTGGCGCTGTTCATGTACAAGCAGGGCTTCCGCTGGTGGAGCATGGGCTCGGCCGCGGCGATCGCCTTCGTCCTCTTCGCCGTCATCCTCGCCGCCACGCTCCTGCAGCGCCGGCTCCAGCCGGGAGGCGAGGCGTGAGGCGGAGGACGCTCGCCACGATCGGCGTCCACCTCGCGCTCGTCGCCGGAGCGGTCGTGACCCTGGCGCCGCTCTTCTGGATGGTCTCCGCATCTTTCATGGCCAGCGGCGAGGCGAACGCGTCGCCCCCGCCCCTCTTCCCGGCGCGCGCCACGCTCGACCAGTACCGCGAGCTCTTCGTGCGGCTCGACCTGGGGCGGAGCTTCCTCAACAGTGCGGTCCTCGCCACGTGCGCGGCGCTCCTCTCGGTCGTCGTGAACGCGGCCGCGGGCTACGCCTTCGCCAAGCTCCGCTTCCCGGCGCGCGGGCCCCTCTTCACGGGGCTCCTCGCCGCGATGGTCATCCCGGGTCAGGTCGCCATGCTCCCGGTCTTCCTCCTCCTCCGGTCGCTCGGCCTCGTCAACACCTTCGCGGGCGTCATCCTCCCCGGCGTCGCGAGCATCTTCGGGATCTTCCTGGTGCGGCAGTTCTCGTCGTCGCTCCCCGACGAGCTCCTCGACGCGGCCCGGATCGACGGGGCGGGGGAGCTCCGGATCTTCTGGTCGATCGTCCTGCCGCTCTGCCGCCCGATCCTCGTCACCCTGGGCGTCCTGACGTTCCTCGGGACGTGGAACGACTTCATGTGGCCGCTCATCGTCCTGAC
>CAZNSS010000804.1:0-2103 GCA_964575465.1 uncultured Holophagales bacterium
ACGGGGAAGATCGAGTTCCACTACGACGGCCTCAGCTTCCAGGCCCCGGAGAAGGTCCGCTTCCGCTACCGGCTGGAGGGGTTCGAGCCGTCGTGGGTCGACGCGGGGACCCGCCGCTCGGCGTTCTACACCTCCCTCCCCCCGGGCGATTTCGTCTTCCGCGTCGTCGCCGCGAACAACGACGGGGTCTGGAACGAGACGGGGGCCCGCTACGCCTTTCGCCTGAAGCCGGGCCTCCACCAGCGGCCCGCCTTCCGCCTCGGGGTCGTCTTCGCGATCCTCGTCGCGATCGGAACGGGCTACGCGCTCCGGATGCGCGGGGTCCGGGCGCGCCAGACGGAGCTCCAGCGCCTCGTCGACGAGCGGACGCGGAGCCTCGTCGCCGAGATCCAGCGGGCCGAGGAGCTGAGGCGACAGTCGGAAGGGGCCCTGCGCGAGGCGGCGGAGGCGAACCGGGCCAAGAGCCGCTTCCTCGCGAACATGAGCCACGAGCTCCGGACGCCGCTGAACGCGATCCTGGGCTACGCGGAGCTCCTCACCGAGGAGCCCGAGGTCGTGGCGAGCCCGCGGGCGGTGGAGGACGTGGGGAAGATACGCGCCGCGGGGGGACACCTCCTCCAGCTCATCGGCGACCTCCTCGACCTCTCGAAGATCGAGGCCGGGCGGATGGAGGTCGTGGCCGAGCCGTTCGAGGTGGCGGACGTGATCGACGAGGTCGTCCGGACCGTCCGGCAGCTCGTCGAGGCGAACCGGAACCGGCTCGTCGTGACCGTCGGAGAGGACGCGGGGCGAATGACCTCGGACTCCTTCCGGCTGAAGCAGGTCCTCTTCAACCTCCTTTCGAACGCCGGGAAGTTCACGGAGGACGGGACGGTGGAGCTCGAGGCGCGCCGCGTGCGCCGGGCGGGAACCGAGCTCCTCTCGTTCCGCGTCGCCGACACGGGAATCGGGATGAGCGCGGCGCAGCTCGAGAGGGTCTTCACGCCGTTCGTCCAGGGGGACGCCTCGCTGACGCGCCGCTTCGGAGGCACGGGCCTCGGTCTCGCCCTCTCCCGGCATCTCGCCCGGCTGATGGGGGGAGGGATCTCGGTGACGAGCGCCGAGGGACGGGGGACGACATTCGTCGTCGAGCTCCCCGCCGTGGCGCCGTCCCTTCGCCCTTCGTGACGCCCGTCACGCCGGTGCTCGCGGCGTAAACGGGGGCGGCCCCCGGCGCGTCGGTACGGGCAGCCCACCGAAAGCGGCGCCGGAATCCAACGAGCCGTCGCCGCGCAGAACGGAAAGGGAAAAGGAGCTCGGGTATGAAGCACTCTCTCCGGACGTCCCTCGTCGCCGTGGCCGCGGCCCTCGCCCTGGCGCTGGTCGCCGCCCCCCTCCTCGCCGTCGACCCCCCGGCCGCCGCGAACGGCGCACCGCAGGGGCCGCTCGCCGGTTACCTGCGCTGCCTCCGGGTCGTCGGCCTGACCGACGTCCAGAAGGCCGACGTGAAGGAGCTCCTCGAAGCCGCGAAGCCGAAGATGGACGCCCTCCACGTGACGCTGAAGGCCGACCGGGAGGCGCTTCGTGCCGCGATCGGCGCCGCCACGCCCGACACCTGCGCGATCGGCGCGGCCCTCCTGAAGGTCGAGGCCGACCTGAAGGCGATCGGCGACGAGGCGAAGGCCCTCCGGACCGCCATCGAGGCGCTCCTGACCCCCGAGCAGAAGGCGAAGCTGGAAGGGTGCCTCAAGGCGCCGAGACCGGACGCCGACGAGGACGAGGGGGCGGAAGGCTGACGACGCCCCGCCGCGACGTCGACCCTCGTCCGAGCGCCCCCGGGAGCGAGAGCCCCGGGGGCGTTCCCCGTCCTCGAAGGGCTCAGCGCACGAGGAGGGCGCGCCGCGCGAGCGACGCGAGGGCGTCGTCGAGGCGTTCGGAGACTGCGGCCAGAGCGTCCGCCTCCTGCGCGAGACGCCCGTCGGGCCGGGTGAGGAGACCGTTCCCGGCGAGGTTCCGGGCGAGGCTCCGGGCGATCGCCTCGCGCGGCCGGCCGTCCAGCTCCCGGAGGAGGAGGAGGGCCGCCGGGTCGAGCTCGACATTCCGGTGCGCGAGCGACGTGACGAG
>CAZNSS010000805.1:0-2094 GCA_964575465.1 uncultured Holophagales bacterium
GGGACGCCCGCGTGAGGGCCGCGTGGGCCCTCGCCCGGCGCGAGGTCGTCCGGTTCCTCCGGCAGCCGAGCCGCATCGTCGGCGCCTTCGCGCCGCCCCTCCTCGCGTGGCTCCTCCTCGGCGCCGGGTTCGGCTCCTCGTTCCGCGTCGCGGGCGCGGGGGGCGCGGGCTACATCGCCTGGTTCTTCCCGGGGACCGTCGTCCTCGTCGTCCTCTTCGCCGCGATCTTCTCGACGATCTCCGTCATCGAGGACCGGCGCGAAGGGTTCCTCCAGGCCGTCGTCGTCTCGCCCGTCTCGCCGTTCGCCGTCGCCCTCGGGAAGATCGCGGGAGGCACGATCCTCGCGCTCGCGCAGGGGGGCGCGCTCCTCCTCCTCGCCCCGTTCCTCGGCTACGCCCCGTCGGCGGCGGCGCTCGCCCCGGCGCTCCTCGTCCTCGCCCTCGTGGCGCTCGCCCTCACGGGGCTCGGGCTCGCGATCGCCTGGATGCTCGAGTCGACGCAGGGCTTCCACGCCATCATGAATCTCTTCCTGATCCCGATGTGGTTCCTTTCCGGCTCGTTCTTCCCGGCCGAGGGAGCCCCTGGCTGGCTGCGCGCGGCGATGGCGGTCAACCCGCTCACCTACGGCGTCGCTTCTCTCCGCCGCGCCCTCGACCCCTCGGCCGCCGGCCTCCCGTCACCCGCGCTGTCCGTCGCCGTCACGCTCGCCTTCGCCCTCGGCGCCGCCCTCGTCGCCACCGCCGTCATCGCGCTGTACCCGGCCGGTCCCGACCGTGCCGCCCTCCGCCCACGGAGCAGGTAGCCCTGATGCAGGAAGCCTCGAAGCCCGAAGAGTCCGACCCCCGCCTCTCCCCCGCCCTCTCGGTCGCCCTCGTCGTCCTCCTGGTCGCCGGCGTGGCTGCCGGCTCGTGGTATCTCCTGCGCCGCCCGGCGGGCGGCCCCGACCTCCCCCGCATCGGCGACGCACCCGCCTTCTCCCTCGTCTCCGAGCAGGGCAAGCCGGTGACGCAGGCCGACCTCGCCGGGAAGGTCTGGATCGCCGACTTCGTCTTCACGCGCTGCGGCGGGAGCTGCCCGATCCTCTCGGCGCGCATGGCCGCGCTCGCGGAGCGTACACGCGACGTGGCGGAGCTCCGCTTCGTCTCCTTCGGGGTCGACCCCGAGTACGACACGCCCGAGGTCCTCGCCGGGTACGGACGCAAGCTCGGCGCCGACCCGGCGCGCTGGACGTTTCTCCACGGCCCGCGGCCGCTCGTCCGCTCCCTCATCAGGGACGGCTTCAAGCTCGCCGTCGAGGACGCTCCGGCCGACAGCGTCGAGCCGATCCTCCACTCCACCCGCTTCGTCCTCGTCGACGGCGAGGGGGCGATCCGCGGCTACTACGACGGGATGGACCAGCCTCCCGTCGACCAGCTCGAGAAGGACGCCCGCGCCCTCGCGGCCGCCCTGCGGGGAGATCGTTGAGCGTCTCCGACCTCCCCACCGTCAACGCGTTCCTGAACGGCACGGCAGCGACGCTCCTCGTGGCCGGCTTCCTCCTGATCCGCGCGGGCCGGCGCGGCGCACACCGCCGCGCCATGACCGCGGCGTTCGCCTGCTCGATCCTCTTCCTCGTCTCCTACCTCGTCTACCACGCCCAGGCCGGGAGCGTGCGGTTCCAGGGCACCGGGACGGTCCGCACCGTCTACCTCTCGATCCTCCTGACGCACACGGTGCTCGCCGCGGCCGTCCCGTTCCTGGCCGTCGCCACGCTCGCCCTCGCCGTGAAGGGGCGCTTCGAGACGCACCGGAAGCTCGCGCGCTTCACGCTCCCCGTCTGGCTCTACGTCTCCGTCACGGGCGTCGTGATCTACCTCATGCTCTACCGGATCCGTTTCTGAGGCGCGCCGGCGCCCCGCCGGAGCGGTGGCAAGATCCGCCCGTGACGACCTGGAACGACCTCCTTGCCGAGGGGCGCGCCCTCCTCTCCTCCCCGGCCTTCGCGCCGTACGAGGCCGAGGAGCTCCTCGCGGCCGCGGCGGGGAGGCCCCGGGCCTTCTTCCACGCCCGGCGACGGGAGGAGGCCGGCGCGGCCGACGCCGCGGGCTTCCGCG
>CAZNSS010000806.1:0-2091 GCA_964575465.1 uncultured Holophagales bacterium
CGTACGCCGCCATCTGCGGGTGGATGTTGCAGTAGACGCGGACGACGCCCGGCGTGTCGAAGCTCGTCGTGCGCGAGGCGCCGTTGCGGTAGAGGCCGAGGTCGAAGCGACCCGCTTCCGAGAGGCTGAACACGTTGTGGAAGATCTTGTCGTAGTTCGGGAAGGTCACCTTCGTCCCCTTCGGCACGGCGAGGACGCGGGGCTCGAAGCGCTTGTCGCGGGACGACATCCTCGGCTGCGGCGCCTCCGGTCCGCGGAGGCCCGGGATCCACGCGACGGCGTCGGCCGCGGGCTGGACCTTCCCGTCCATTCCGGTGACGAGGACCTTCACCCGGATCGAGCCCGGCGGGACAGGCGTCGCGGTGGGAGTCGGCACCGGCGTCGCGGCCGGCGTCGCGACGGAGGTCGCGCCGGCCGTCCTGGCGCGGCCCGGCTCCTCGGCGGCGGGCCGGGGTTGAAGGACCACCAGCGCCACGACGGCGACGGAGATTCTCGGCAGCATGGGAGTCGCGGCGATTCTATGCGAGAGAGCGCGACGCCATCTCACCCCGGAGCCGGAGGACGGTCGCGACGACCGTCTCCGCCGCGAAGTCGACCTCCGCCTCCGTCGTGAATCGCCCGAGGCCGAACCGGATCGTCGCCTTCGCGAGCGCCTCCGGCAGGCCGAGCGCTCGAAGGACGTGGCTCGGCTCCGCCAGCGCCGTCGTGCAGGCCGAGCCGGAGGAGACCGCGAGGTCGCGGAGAGACGAGATGAGCCGCTCGCCGTCGACGCCGGAGAAGGAGAGGCTGAGGTTCCCCGGCAGCCGGTCGACCGGGTGCCCGTTGAGCACCACGCCGTCGAGCGCGCCCCGGATCAGCCCGTCCAGCCGGTCTCGCAGGGTGGCGAGACGCTGCCTCTCCGCCTCCCCCTCCCTCCGGGCGAGCCTGACGGCCGCTCCGAAGCCGACGATCCCCGGGACGTTCAGGGTCCCCGACCGGAGCCCTCGCTCGTGGCCGCCCCCGTGGACGATCGGCGAGAGCGGGACGCGCGGCCGGGCGCGGACGTAGAGTGCGCCGACCCCCTTCGGGCCGTGGAGCTTGTGGGCGCTCAGCGAGGCCAGGGCGACGCCCGGCCGGACGTCGAACGGCACCTTTCCGAATGCCTGCGCCGCGTCGGCGTGGAAGGGGACGCCCTTCTCCGCGCAGAGGGCGCCGATCTCGGCGACGGGATTCCGCGTCCCGACCTCGTTGTTCGCGGCCATGACCGAAACGAGCACCGTCCGGCCGGTCAGCGCCTCCGCGACGGATTCGACGGCGACGCGGCCGTGCGCGTCGGGGGCGAGGACCAACACCTCGAACCCCTCGGCCTCGAGCTGCCGGCAGGGGTCGAGGACGGCCCGGTGCTCGACCGCGGAGGTCACGACGTGGTTCCCCTTCGTCCGCGCCGCGCGCGCCACGCCGAGGATCGCGAGGTTGTTCGACTCCGTCGCGCCGGAAGTGAACACGATCTCCCGCGGCTCGGCGCCGAGGGCCTCGGCGATCTCCTCGCGCGCGGCGGCGACGGCGCTCTCGGCGGCCCATCCGTGGGCGTGCTGGCGCGAGGCCGCGTTGCCGAAGTCCGCCGTCAGCCAGGGGAGCATCGCCTCGAGGACGCGCGGGTCGAGCGGCGTCGTCGCCTGGTGGTCCAGGTAGACGGGCCGCTTCCGGGTCACGGCACCGCGGCCATCGCGGCCCGCCCCGGCGGGGCGGGCGCGTTCAGGATGTCCTCGAGCGAGACGGCCTCGAAGGCGCCGTTCACGAGGTGGTTCAGGCGCCGCATCGAGTCCGTCGCCGCGCAGAGCGGCCGGGTCTTGCAGCGCCCGCTCGCCGTCCCGCTGGAGCAGAACGTGAGAGAGATCGGCCCTTCCAGGGCGGTGACGATGGCCCGGAGCGTGACGGTGCCCGCCGGCCGCGCGAGACGGTAGCCGCCGCGGCTTCCCCGCTCCGACGTCACGAGCCCGGCGCGGGCGAGCTTCTTGAGCACCTTCGCGACGATCGTCGCCGAGACGCCGTACGCGGCGGAGAGCTCCGTGGTCGAGACGCAGTCGTTCCGCCGCGCGATCTCGGTCAGCA
>CAZNSS010000807.1:0-2082 GCA_964575465.1 uncultured Holophagales bacterium
AAAGGGATCGGCGTCGTCTCCGGCCGGGGCTGGGAGGCCGACGACGACGCCGCGAGGGTCCGGGACCGGGGGCGAAAGGGAGCCCGTTACAGGGCGATGGTCTGGGGAAGGCCGCCGCTTTCCTCCTGGACGGCCTCCTCGGTCAAGAGATCGTTGAGCTGGAACGGGGGTTCTTCCATCGACGCCGAGAGCTCACGAATTCCCTCACGAGCGGAAGCGCAGTAGGGGTTCGACTCGTCGTACCCCGCTGCGGCGATGACCTTCTCGTAAGTCAGGATCGCCTTGGTCGGCTCCTCGAGGCCGTGGTGGTAGGTCGTGGCGACCGACATCCTCGCCGCCAGGTCGTAGGGGTTCAAGCGGAGGATCTTCGCCAGGAAGACGAGGGCGTCGTTCCAGCGCTCCTCCCGGAGCGCCATCTCCGCGCGGCGCCTGTACAGGGCGATTTCGTCGTCGAGGGTGACCTCGGCCCTCGTCCGAACGGCGGCCGGCCGGAGAGACCTCAGAAGTCGCTGAAAGCTCATCGCTTTTACCTCGCCTGGATCGCGAGGCAAAGGTAAGCCACCCCGGGAACGAAATCAAGGGGTTTCCCAGAAAATTTTAGGCAAGGTGTGGCTTCAGCCTTATTTCAATCGGAGTCGAGCTCGTCGGGGTGGGTCTCGGGCGCCGGGGTTCGATGAAAAGGGGGTGTTTGCCGAACGGAATTCGGTCGAAACGAAGACACGTCGTCCGGGCAGGGCTTCGCCCGAAACGGAGGCGTTCGGGGGCGCCGGGGTCTATTTCCGGCGGTTCGCGGCGTATTCGGCCGCGAGGAGGAGGGCGTCCCTGGAGTCGCTCTCGGGGAACGTGAGCGCGAGTTCCCTCGCCCGTCCGGCGTACTCCTCGACGAGCCCCCGGGCCTTCTCGAGCGCGTCGAGGCGTTCGACGAGGCCGAGGATCGCGGCGACCGGGACCGTGACGAAGCCCCTTTCGCGCATCACCGTCTCGACCGCGAGCTTCTCCTCGGCGGTGGCCTCCGGGAGGCTCAGGATCAGGGGGAGGGTCAGCTTTCCCTCGCGAAGGTCGGAGAGGACCGGCTTGCCGAGGTCCTCCTCCGAGGCGGTGTAGTCGAGGAGGTCGTCCTGGAGCTGGAACGCGGTCCCGAGGGCGAGCCCGAATTCCCAGAGCGCCTCGGCACGGGCCTCGGAGCCGGGGACGAGGAAGGCCGGGATCCGGCAGGCCGCGGCGAAGAGAAGCGCCGTCTTCCGCTTCACCACCTCGAGGTAGTCGCCGATCGTCAGGTCGAGCGAGCCGCGCCGCTCGGCGCCGAGGATCTCCCCCTCGGTCATGGAGAGGGTGACGTCGGCGAGGAGGTCGAGTACGCGGACGTCCCCCTCCTCGAGGGCGACCTTCATCCCCTTCATGTAGAGGTAGTCGCCGAAGAGGACCGTCAGCTCGTTCCCCCAGCGCCGGTTCACGCTCACGCGGCCGCGCCGGGTGTCGGCGCCGTCGATGATGTCGTCGTGGACGAGCGTCGCGGTGTGGATCAGCTCGAGGACGGCCGCGTACTTCACGTCGACCGGGCCCTGGTAGCCGAGGAGCCGGGAGGCGAGGAGGAGGAGGGCAGGGCGGATCCGCTTCCCGCCGCCGTCGACGAGGTACTCGCCGATCAGGGAGATCGTCGGGACTTCCGACCGGGCCCGCCGCTCCAGCTCCTCCTCGACGAGGCGGAGCTTTCCCTCGACGAGGGAGAGGGCGCGGACGAGGCGGTGCCCGTTCGCCTTCTCCTCTTCCGGGAGATTCGCGAGGAGAAGGCGGTCCGTGAGGGAGGTCGAGTTCATCCGGCTCCGGGGCGGATCTTACCGTCCATTCCCGACGTACGCCCGCGGCCGCGCGCGGGATGTCGGGAGGGAGGCGGAGGCGCCGTCAATTGCGGTAGTTCGAGAACTGGAGCGGGAGCCCGAAGTCCTTCTGCTTCAGGAGGGCGATGACGGCCTGGAGGTCGTCGCGCTTCTTCCCGGAGACCCTCACCTGGTCCCCCTGGATCGCCGCCTGGACCTTCAGCTTGGCGTCCTTGATCGCCTTGACGATCTCCTTCGCCTTCTC
>CAZNSS010000808.1:0-2082 GCA_964575465.1 uncultured Holophagales bacterium
CCCGCCCGCCCGCCCCCCTCGCCGCCTTGGCGATCGCCGACAGCCGCGCGCGGCTCCAGGGCCACGGCCCCTCGCTCCCGAGCGACTCCTCGTCGATCGCGACGACCGCCACGTCGGCCACCGCGCGCGACGGGAACGCGCGGAGGAGAGCGTCCCTGACGGGGAGGTCCAGGGCCGCGGGGAGGCCCGTCGCGAGCGACAGAGAGACGACGGCGAAGACCGCCGCGAGCGTGGAGGCGGCGAAGAGCGCAGGGCGGGAGTCCGGGCGCGCGCGCAAGTCCTCCAAGTATCCTCGTCCCGGCGTTTGCCGACGACGCCGATCGGCGATGGCCCGCGGATTGCGAACGGGAGGGGAGAAGGAGGCGCACATGACCAGGACATCGGCGCTCCTCGGCGCCCTCCTCGCGACGGCCGGCCTGGTCTTCGCGCAGGACCCGGCCTCGAAGAAGCTCGCCTACCGGTTCGACGAGGTGAAGAGCAAGGTCACGAGATCGCCCGGCGGGGACGAGGAGCGGAGCGCGAAGGTGGCCGCGGGCGACGCCGCCGAAGAAGGGGACCTCGTGAAGACGGGCACCTTCGGGCGGACCGTCCTCTCGGTTCCCGACCGCGCCGCGCGTTTCGAGGTCTTCTCCTCCGCGCGCGTCCGCCTCGCCGGCCCCGAGCCGGGGGTCCTCCTCGTCCTCGAGTCGGGGCGTCTCAGGGCCTTCTTCGACGCGTTCACCGGGGCCTCCGAGGAGCGGCGCGTCGCCGCGCCCGGGGCGCTCCTCGCCGTCCGCGGGACGCGCTACGGGCTGGAGGTGCTCTCGAAGGACGAGACGGCCCTCGCGGTCTTCGAGGGGACGGTCGAGGTCTTCCCGACGAACGGCTCGCCGAGCTTCCGCGTCGAGCGCGACGAGTACGGCGTCTTCGGCCGGACGACCGCTCCGAGGAAGGGGCGGATGGGCGACGCCGGGATGAGCGAGAAGGCATGGGGCTCGCGCGGCGCGGGAGCGAAGGACGGCGTGCCGGGAGGAGAGGGAATGGGCGCCCCGGCTCCGGGCAGCCAGGGCTCACCGGTGCCGCGGTCCGGTTCCGGAGGAGGCCGGGGCGGCCACTGAAACGGCGGGCGCGCTCGGACCGCTCCGGCGGCCGATCGCGTCCCGTCCCGACCCGGGCCGGGTCGAAACGACCCGGCCGGAGGTTCTCGACGCCCCTACCTCGGCAGGAGCGTCCGCGGGTCGTTCGTCCGGTTGTCGATGACCGAGGCGTAGGCCGCGAAGGCGCCGCCCGGGGTCGGCGTCGATACGACGAGGCGCGCGCCGGAGACGTTCGAGGAAACTCCGAGCTCGCGGGCGACGTGCGAGACCTGCGTCATCCCGAGGGGAAGGAGCGGAAAGCGACGCGAGCCGAGCGTCGCGCCCGTTTCGGCGACGAGGGCGACATCGACGTCGACCGCCGACGTGCCACCGTTCGCGAGGACGAGGTTCGTCCGGAAAGAGGCGTCCTCGCGGATCGCCGGGATCGTCCGCGTCGTCCCGTTCCGGACGAGCTCCGTCTCCGGGACGAGCGGGACTGACTGCCCGAACGTCCCGCCGCCTCCTGGCGTCGAGGTCTGGCTCGTCGCGACGAGCGAAGGGCTCGCCGAGCGGAGCTGGACGCCGCCCCACGCCTCGCCGAGGGCGAAGAGCGACCCGAGAAGGTCGGCGTACGTCACCGAGCGGCCCGCCGCGAGGAGGAACGACCTCTCGGTGCCGGACCTTCCGTCGGCGTCGTGCCCGAGGAACCTCAGGAAGAGCTTCGCGTCCGTCGTTCCCGCGTTCGCAACGGTGAGGTCGGTCGTGTAGAAGGCGCCCCCCTCGCCGCCGAGGCGCGCGCTCGACGGGAGGAGCCACTCGTTGCACGACGGGCCGGGGCCCGCCTCGCACGGGTCGGTCGGCGCGCCCGCCGGCTGCCAGCCGAGCTGCACCACCTCGAAGTCCGACACCTTCAGGCTCGCGAACGCGGGGTTCAGGACGTCGTTGTCCCAGCGCGTGTCGTACGTCCCCTGCACGTACATGTCCGAGCCGTTGTCGGCCACGATGAGCCCGTACGTCTTCATCGCCT
>CAZNSS010000809.1:0-2078 GCA_964575465.1 uncultured Holophagales bacterium
CGCGGCTCGGCCGCGCGCTGCTCGGCGGCCTCGTGCTCGGCGCGGCCGCCGCCGGCCTCCGCCTCCTCTTCGCCTCGGGCGTGGCGGCGGCCGGGATCCCCGGTGTCTACCCCGAGGCGCCGTCGTACGTCCTTCCGCTCTTCGGGGGAATCGCGAACGCCTTCCTCGAGGGACCCTACGCGGCGGCGACCCTCGTCCTCGTCGCGGCCCTCTTCCGCTTCGTCCTCCCGCGGGAGAGGGCCGACGTCCTCGGAGCGGTCGGCTACGCGCTCTTCTATTCCTGCACGTTCCAGTACGCGCCCTGGGGCGCCGTCCTCGTCCTGACGCTCGCCGAGGCGGCGCTCTTCCTCCTCGCCTTCCGGAGCCTCGGCCTGACGGGCCTCCTCGTCGCCGCGACGGCCCCCGCGCTCCTCCGCGACCTCCTCGCCGCCCTCCGGTTCCCCGGCGAGCTGGCGCTCCCGATGCTCCTCTCCGCCGGCTCCCTCGCCGCCCTCGCGTGGGTGGGGACCGTGGCGTGCCGGCGACCCGAGCGCGAGGACGAGGCGCGCCTCGACGCGCCCGACTTCGTGAAGAAGATCGAGAGCGAGCGGCGCGTGAAGTACGAGATGGACCTCCTGTCGCGGATGCAGGTGGCCCTCCTCCCCGACCACCCCCCCGACGTGCCGGGCCTCCAGATCGCGTCGCGGACGATCCTCGCGACCGAGGCGGGCGGCGACCTCTACGAGTTCCTCGTCGACGAGGAGGGGTCGCTCTGGGTCGCCGCGGGCGACGTCGCCGGGCACGGCTACTCGTGCGGCATCCAGGGGGCGATGGTGAAGGCCTGTCTCCTCACGCTCGTCAAGGCGGGGCGGAGGCCGGGGGAGATCCTCGTCGAGGTGGATCGCGTCCTGCGCGCCGCGAACTCGGGGCGCCTCTTCACGTCGCTCGTCCTCGCACGGATCGACCCGGCGACGGGCCGCGGCGTCCTCGCGAACGCGGGACACCCCTGGCCGCTCCTCGTCGTCGAGGGGCGCGCGCGGGAGATCGCGGTGTCGGGCCTGCCGCTCGGCAAGGGGCCGGCTCGCATCTACGAGGAGACGGAGTTCGACCTGCCGGGCGCCGCGAGCCTCGTCCTCGCCTCCGACGGGCTCTACGAGGGGCCCGACCGCTTCGACGAGCCTTACGGGTACGAGCGCCCGAAGGGCGTGCTCGAGCGCGTCGGCCTCTGGCGGCGGCCGGCGGAGTCGATCCTCGAGGCGCTCCTCGGCGACTGGCGGACGCACGTCGGCGAGGGCGACCCGGCCGACGACACGAGCGTCGTCGTCGTTCGCCGGACCATCTGGTCCTGAGTCTGCCCGGGGGGCGCTGCTCGCGGCCCCCCGGACCCCCCAGACTGCTCCAGCAGGTTCACTCCGCGCTTGCCCATGCCTTCCTGCCCGGGGGGCGCTGCTCGCGGCCCCCCGGACCCCCCAGACTGCTCCAGCAGGTTCACTCCGCGCTTGCCCATGCCTTCCTGCCCGGGGGGCGCTGCTCGCGGCCCCCCGGACCCCCCGGACCGCGCCAGTCCGCCCGCTCGACGCCTGCTCAGGAACTGAGTCTCAGCGCAACGGGACCGCGCGCGCCGTTCGTGCGAGGATCGGGCGAGATGAAGATCGCGTTCATCGGGACTCACGGAGTCGGCAAGACGACACTCTGCTACGACCTCGCCGCCGCGCTCAAGCGCCGCGACCTCACCGTGGAGCTCGTGCGCGAGGTCGCGCGCGAGTGCCCGCTTCCCATCAACCGCGACACGACCGTGAAGGCGCAGGCGTGGATCCTCCACACGCAGATCGCCTGGGAGCTGCAGGCCGAGGCCAAGGCCGAGGTCGTCGTCTGCGACCGCGCCGTCCTCGACAACTACTGCTACCTTCGCCGCGCCGCGCCGGGAGAGCCGCACGTGAAGGTCCTCGAGGGGCTCGTCCGCGCGTGGCTCCCGACCTACGACGTCCTCTTCCGCGTCCCGATCGTCGGCGATCCGAGCTTCGACGGCGTCCGCGACACGGACCTCGCGTTCCAGCACGACATCGACGCGCTCCTCCTCGCGACGCTCGAGGAGTGGG
>CAZNSS010000810.1:0-2068 GCA_964575465.1 uncultured Holophagales bacterium
CGCAGCCGGTGGACCGGGACGAACGGCACGGCCTGCCCGATCGCGCGACGGGCCGCCCGGGCGAGGCCGAGCGCGGGCCGGTCGCCGGTCAGGAAGACGAGGGCGCCGGGGAGCGCGGCGAGCGACGGGACGAAGCGGCGGAGGCGGTCCGGGCGATCGAGCCGGTGGTTGTAGATCGCGAGGACGGGCCCTGTGACGGACGAGAGGAGGGCCGAGGCCTGGCAGAGGAGCGCGAACGATTCGGGGTCGTTGGCCGCGCGCGCGTCGAGGAGGGGGATGTCCCGGCCCGCCACGCTCACGACACGCTCGCGGAAGGCGCCCGGGTCCGCGGCGGCGGAGGCCATCGCGCCTCGCGCGACGGCGTCCGGCACGCCGAGCAGTCTCGTCACTTCGAGCGCCGTCGCGACGTCCTCCTCGAGCCACGGGAGCCCCTCGCTCGAGCGCGGGCCGGCGGCGACGACCACCCGCGTTCCGAGCGCGGCAGCCCGCTCCCGGAAGAGCTCGACGAAGTCGGGCGTCCCGAGAACCAGGACGCCGCCGCGGGGCACCGTCCCCGCGAGGGACGCGGCAATCTCCTCGAGGCGCGATCCCATCACCTCGGTGTGGTCGGTCCTCACGTTCGTGACGACGCCGATGGTCGCTCCGACCATCTCCCGCTCCGCGGCGTACTGGAGGTCGGGCCGGATCGCCATGCACTCCACGACGGCCGCCCGCGCCCCGAGGCGCCGGGCGAGGAGGAGGAAGCGGAGCTCCTCGCGGATGTTCGCCGGCCCGCGGCGGCGGACGGGGCGCTCGGTCCCGTCGGGGAGGATTTCGCGGGCCTCGGTCCCGGTGACCCGCGCGATCGTCGGGATGCCGTGGGCGCGAAAGGCCGCGGCGATCAGCCGCGTCACGGTCGACTTGCCCCGCGTGCCGTTCACGTGGATGCGGATGGGCACCGCGGCGCGGGCCCGGTCCCGGAGCCGACGCTCGGTGAGACCGGCCGCGAGGAGCACCGCGAGGCAGCCTGCGATGGCGGCGGTCTCGCTCACGGGTGGAGGAGCTCCGAAAGCCCCGTCGCGCCGGGCTTCGCGGGGTCGAACCCGAGGGAGAGCTCGATCCGGCGCTCGGCGGACACGGCAGCGGAGCGGGCCGAGACGACGGCGAGGACGGTTCTCAGCTGCGCCGAGACGCGCGAGACGAGAGGGAAGTCGGCGTGGTCGACCGGATCGACGTCGTGCGCTCCCTTCACCTGGTTCGGGCTCGGGCTTTCGACGAGGAACGCCAGCGCCTCGGTGGCGTCGCCCCACTCGCGGTGCGACAGGCCGCGGAATCCCTCGTCCGAGACCTCCAGCCTCATCGGGAGGCCCGCGGCGTCCAGGTCGAGGATGGCCGCTGCCGCCACGTCGAGCGCTCGGGGATGGGCCACGAGCATCCAGGCGAGCCCGGAGTCGGGAGACGCCTCGTGGAGGTCGAAGGCGAGGTCGGCCTCCTCTCTCCGGAGCAGCTCGACGATCGCGAAGGCGACGCGCTGCGTGAGCGGGCCGTCGGCGGAGCCCGGGTAGGCGCGGTCGAGGTTCCGGACCTCGTTCCCTGGAAGGGCCTTCGCCGCGCCGGGGAGCCTCACCTCGACCGGGTCCGGCGCGCCCTGGTGCAGGGGGTTCGTGAGGCGCGAGCCGAACCGGAATCGGCGGGGCCCGGACGGCGTGTCGATCGTGATCCACTCCGGGACGGGCCGCTCGTCGTCCCGAACGGTCACCGCCGAGTTGTTGGCCCGCGGGACGACGACGAGGCGACCGCGCCGCGCGCGGGCGGTCTCGACGAGCGCCGTGGCGGCGAAGACCCCGGCGATCTCGTTCTCGTGCGTCCCGGCGACGACGACGAGCGTCCCGCCCGGCTCCTCTCCGTCGAGGACGAATACGGGCGTGTCGCCCGGCGTGCCGGCCAGCGCGGGAAGCCAGCTCGAGAGCATCGCCGTGCGGGTGACTCCCGGGCCGGGACGCAGGTCGTGCGTTGCCGGCGCGCCGCGTGGGAGACGAACCGGCGTCCCGCCATCGCCCCGGCCGGCCCCCGCGGGGGCCGACGTCCG
>CAZNSS010000811.1:0-2067 GCA_964575465.1 uncultured Holophagales bacterium
GGCGCGGTCGTGATGATGGAGAACTTCATCCGCAGGAAGACCGAGAAGGGGGCCGAGCCCGCGCCGGGCGAGGACGCCGGCAAGAAGCACGAGGCGATCATCGGCGCCGCCGCCGTCGAGGTGGCCCGGCCGATCCTCTTCGGCGTCCTGATCATCATCGCGGTCTACCTGCCGATCTTCACGCTCGAGGGGCTCGAGGGGAAGATGTTCAAGCCGATGGCGATCACCGTCTGCTCGGCGATCCTCGGCTCGCTCCTCCTCTCGTTCACGGCCGTCCCGGTCGCCTCGGCGCTCGTCCTCAGGGAGACGATGCACGAGCACGACGAGGGGTGGTTCCGGCGCCTCCGCCGGTACTACGGCGTCCACCTCGCCGACGCGATGGACCACCGGAAGCGGACTCTCGGGGTCGCCCTCGCCGTGGTCGTCGTGGCCCTCGCCTCGGTCCCGTTCCTCGGCAGCGAGTTCATGCCGAAGCTCGACGAGGGGTCGATCCTCATCGAGACGCGCAAGCTGCCGTCGGTCTCGCTCCCCGAGTCGGTCGCGATCTCGACGAAGGTCGAGCGGATCGTGAGGACCTTCCCCGAGGTGAAGCAGGTCGTCACGAAGATCGGCCGGCCCGACGTGGCGACCGAGGCGATGGGGATCTACCAGGGAGACGTCTACGTGAACCTCCACCCGCGCGAGGAGTGGAGGAGCGGCCGGACGAAGGAGGAGCTGATCGACGCGCTCGCGGCGGCGCTCGCCGTCCTGCCGGGGGTGACGATCAACTTCACGCAGCCGATGGCGATGCGCGTCGACGAGGTCGTCTCGGGGGTGAAGGCCGACGTCGCCGTGAAGGTCTTCGGCCCCGACGCGGCGGCGCTCGAGAAGCTCGGCGAGGCGATCCGGCAGTCGCTCTCCGGCGTCCGGGGCGCGGCGGACCTCCAGGTCGAGGTGCTCTCCGGGGCCGCGCAGGTCGAGATCGACCTCGACCGGGCGCGGATGGCGCGCTACGGCCTGAACGTGGCCGAGGTGCGCGACGTCGTCGAGACGGCCGTGGGCGGGAAGGACGCGACCTACGTCCTCGACGGGCCGAAGCGGTTCGCCGTCGTCGTGCGGCTCCCCGACGAGCTCCGGCAGAGCCCCGAGGCGATCGCGTCGATCCTCGTCTCGGCTCCCGGCGGCGAGATGGTCCCCCTCGGACGGGTCGCGCGCGTGGCGACGGCGCCGGGCCCCGAGGCGATCAACCACGAGGCGGGGCAGCGGCGGCTCGTCGTCCAGACGAACGTCCGCGGCCGCGACATCGGGAGCTTCGTGGCCGAGGCGCAGAAGCTGATCCGCGCGAAGGTGACGATCCCCTCCGGGTACCACCTCGAGTGGGGCGGGCAGTTCGAGAACCAGGCCCGGGCGACGAAGCGGCTCACGGTCGTCGTGCCTCTCTCGCTCGCGATCATCTTCGCGCTCCTCTACCTCACGTTCCGCCTCGCGCGGCAGGCGGCGCTCGTCATCCTGAACGTGCCGTTCGCCCTCGTCGGCGGCATCGCGGCCCTCTGGCTGCGCGACCTGAACCTGAACCTCTCCGCTTCCGTCGGCTTCATCGCGCTCTTCGGCGTCGCCGTCCTGAACGGCGTCGTCATGATCACGTCGGTGAACCGGCTCCGGGAGGAGGAGGGGCTCGACCTGCGCGCCGCCGTCCTGACGGGCGCCTCGACGCGCCTGAAGCCGGTGATGATGACGGCGCTCGTCGCGACGCTCGGCTTCCTCCCGATGGCCCTCTCCCACGGGGCGGGGGCCGAGATCGGCCGGCCCCTCGCGTCGGTCGTCATCGGCGGGATCACGACGTCGACGCTCCTGACGCTCATCGTCCTGCCGACGCTCTACGAGATGATCGAGGCGCGGGTCGCGCGGAGGGAGCCGGAGGACTGACGGCGGCCTCCCGGGAGAATCAGCGGGCCGCCGCCGCCGGCTCGCGGAGCTCCCAGAGCTGGAGCGCCGGGCCGCCCCAGGCGGGAGGCTGCGGCCCCGCGCCGGGCACCTCGTGGAGGAGGACGAACCGCGAGAGGGGCTCGCCGGACCTCCCCCGCTCCG
>CAZNSS010000812.1:0-2066 GCA_964575465.1 uncultured Holophagales bacterium
CGTCGCCGTCGAGGTCGGGCTCGTCGTTCTCCGACCAGTAGTTCCCGTCGAAGACAGTGTCGGTCCGCTTCCCGACGAGCGTGAGCGGGGTCAGGTTCGCGAGGAACGAGTTCCCCTCGAAGCGGTTCTCCCCGCAGCTGCCGTAGACGACGAGGGCCGTGTCGGACTCGGCGACGACGTTCCTCCGGAAGACGTTCCGGTAGGAGTCCTCGAGGAAGATGCCGCGCGCGTTGTCGGCGAGGAGGTTGTCCTCGGCGACGACGTCGTCGCAGGTCTGGAAGAGGAGGCCGACCGACGCGAAGCCGCGGTTGTGGAGGAACCGGTTCCTCTCGAACCGGATCCGACGCGAGTACATGATCGCCGTCCCCGCGTCGCCGTTCTCGAAGACGTTGTCGCGGAAGACGTTGTCGTCGGAGAACATGTAGTGGAGGCCGTAGCGGAGGTTCTTCGCCACGTTCTTCTCGACGAGGCCGTGCGTGGCGCTCTGGATGTAGATGCCGTCGCGGACGTCCTCGATGAGGTTTCCCCGGAACGTGAAGCCCGTCGTGTTCCAGATGTGGATCCCGGAGCCCTTCTCGCCCGGGTCCCGCCCGGGGATGCCGGTGATCTCGCAGTCTGCCACGGTGACGCCGTGCGCCTCGCGGAGGTAGACGCCGAAGATCGTCCTCCGGATGCGGCACGCCCGCACGGTGGCGCGGCTCGCGGCGACGTGGACCCCGGCCGAGTCGCGGCCCAGGTCCCCGATCTCGCGCCCGTCGATCTCGAAGCCCTCGACCGTGACGTCGTCCGCCCTCACCCTGACGACGCTCCCGGGGCCCGACGCCACGAGGAGCGGCCGCCCCTGCCCGACGAGGTGCAGCGGGCGGTCGACGACGAGGTCCCCGACGTAACGCCCCGCCGGCACGAGGACGGTCGCGCCCGGCGCGGCCCGGTCGATGAGCGCCTGGATCGGGGAGGTCTCTCCCGGAGCCGGGCGTCCCTCCAGCGCCCCCGGCGCGACGCCCGTCATCTGGTCCGCGCGGGCCGGTCCCGCGAGGAGGGCGCCCACGGTGGCGGCGAGGACGGCGAGGGCTCGCGCCACGTCAGGTCTTCGCGTCCGCAGCCCGCGAGTGCTTCCAGCCGAGGAAGAACGCGAGTGCCACGAGGAGGGCGGCGAGCGCCAGGGCGTAGGAGCCGGCCTGCGGGTAGGAGTAGACCTCGAAGTTCGCGAG
The DNA here is from genome assembly GCA_964575465.1 of uncultured Holophagales bacterium. Lineage (GTDB taxonomy): Bacteria > Acidobacteriota > Thermoanaerobaculia > UBA5066 > UBA5066 > UBA5066. Next base: position 1,212 of record CAZNSS010000812.1, read on the forward strand.
CTTCTTGTGGCCGAAGAGGGGAGGCGTGAACGGGTCGACCCGGACCGACGCCGTCGGCGCGAGGCTGTGCCCGTAGCTGTACATCTTGTAGGCGAACGACCAGAGCGAGAAGAGACCGAAGTAGACGTAGAGGACGAGGACGTCGAGCGCGTGCGCCATCCGGCCGAGGACGGCGGCGCGAAGGAAGAGAAGACCCAGGATGCCGACGACGAACGGGATCCACTTGAACTCCGTGAAGTCGGCGACCTCGATGTCGCGCATCCCGATGTAGTGGTTGAGGACGTTGATCTCCTTGATGTCCTGCCCCTTGTTCCCGCCGTCGAGCTTGTAGCTGTAGATGTCCATCCGGAGCCCGTCGGGGTACTGGGGCGCGAACATCGTCATGTTCCAGAGGGGGAAGAGGTAGGCGCCCAGGAGGCAGAGGGTCGCGACCAGGAGGAGGACGCGTGGCCCGAGGTCGAGCGGCTGGTCGAGGAGGCGGACCTCTTTCTCCAGGAAGGATTTCATTTCTTGGCCCTCGGTCGGGGGTCCCGGGTGGCGGCGCCGTCCGACCCCCGTGGGGCGGCGTCCCTCGTCGGGGAAGGGGCCGGGCGGCGGGTCTCCCGCCGCCCGGCTGGGATCCGCCCTACCGGACGATCAGGTAGCCCTGCATCTCCTGGTGGAGCGCGGAGCAGAAGTTCGTGCAGTAGTAGGGGTAGACGCCCGGCTTGTCGGCCTTGAAGGTGACGACCTTCGTCTCGCCGGGGTCGCAGACGATGTTGATGTTGTAGTCGAGGAGGCCCCAGCCGTGGAGCTCGTCCGTCGTCTGCTCGATGTTCGTCAGCGCGACCTTGACGGTGTCTCCCTTCTGGACCT
>CAZNSS010000813.1:0-2063 GCA_964575465.1 uncultured Holophagales bacterium
CCTCGTGACGCTCGCCCTCGGCGAGTCCGTCCCCGGGCGCGGCGCGGGCCGCCAGGCCGGCTTCCTCTCGCTCGCGGGCGCGGCGTCGCTCTTCGTCCTCCTGGCCGTCCTCGTGCGCGGCGCGAGCGCCGGCGTTCCCGTCCCGAACCCTCTCGTGAGCGACGGGCCATCCTGCCTCGCCCTGACCGGGCTCATCGGCGTGACGGCCCTCGCCCTCGTCGCGATCCTGATCTTCCGCGCCACGCCTCTCCGCGCCTCGTTCGCGGGTCTCCTGGGCGGCGCCGGAACGGGCCTGATGGCCCAGGGTGTCCACCACCTCGACTGCCCGGTCACCCACCTGGCCCACGTCCTCGTCTGGCACGGCGCGGCCATCGTCCTGCTCGCGGTGCTCGGCCTCGGCTTCGGCCTCGGCCTCGAGTCGCTCGAGCGGCGGAGGATGGAGGCGAGGCTCGCGGCGCGCCGCGGCTGACGGGACTCTCCCGGAGGGCAGCGGACGGCTGCAGGCGATTCGACGCGAGAGGCCTTGCGCGCAGGGCCTGCGCAACCCATATTTCTGAGACTGGTTTTCAGAGCTGGCCTTCACGGGAAAGGATGGGTGCAGCCATGTCCATGACCGAGACGAAGAGCTTCGATTCGCCGGACGAGACCCGGACCTTCCCTCACGGCAGGGTCGATCTCCTGAACGTCGGGGGTGGCACGGTCGGGCGGATCACCGTCGAGCCCGGGTGGCGCTGGTCGACGGATGTCAAGCCGATCGCCGGGACGGAGTGGTGCGAGGCCCCGCACTTCCAGTACGTGCTCGCCGGGACGATCCGCGTCCGTATGAGCGACGGGGCCGAGTTCGACGTCAAGGCGGGCGACGTCTCGGTCCTGGGCGCGGGGCACGACGCGTGGGTCGTCGGCGAGGAGAGCGCCGTGGCCGTCGACTGGTTCGGCGCGACGAACTACGCGAAGAGCTGAGGGTTCGGCGGCCCTCCAGCGTCGCGCCCTCTCCCGCGTTCAGGCTTCCAGCAGATACCCGTCGGGAATCGCCGCCAGCGCGGCACGCCACTCCTCGCAGGCCGCGCGGAAGCGCGCCTCGTACTCGTCGGCCTTCTGCCTCAGCTCTTCGAGCCGTGTCCGCGAGGGCCTGCGGAGCGCCTTCAGCTCCCGCTTCTCACGGAGCAGCTCCTGCCAGAGCGCGAGGGCCTGGTCGAGTGACCGGCGGGCCGACTCGACGCGCGCGAGGACGGCCTCCCGCAGCTCGGACGGGGCCGGCGCCAGCTTTCGCTCGGCGCGGGACAGGGCCACCTGGAGCCGCGCCTTCTCGATGAGCGGGGGCGGCGTCACCCGGAGGGCCCGGCCCAGTCCGGCCAGCGACAGCCCCCGGATCAGCCACTTGTTCGGGTCCCAGTGGTACCAGCGGATCCCGTTGCGGAAGTCGGTCGGGAAGCGGTGGTGGAAGTTGTGGAACCCCTCGCCGTGCGTGAAGAAGGCGAGGAAGCCGTTGTCGCGCGCCGAGACGCCTTCACTGTAGGGCCGGCTCCCCCACATGTGCGCGAGCGAGTTGATGAAGAACGTCGTGTGGTGGACGAGGACGATGCGAAGGAAGCCGCCCCACAGGAGGCCGCCGAGGGGCCGCCCGAGGAGCGCGCCGACGAGCGTCGGCAGGCCGAGCCCCAGCCCGATCCCGAGGACGAGCCGGAGGCGGTGCTGGAGCATCACGAGCCGGTCGCCCGTCAGGTCGGGGACCTGCGCGAAGCCGCGGGAGCCGTCGTCCGCGTAGAAGACCCAGAGGAGGTGGGACCACCAGAAGCCGCGGCGCGCGTCGTACGGGTCGCGGTCCGAGTCGACGAACCGGTGGTGGTCGCGGTGGTCCCGCGCCCACATGAGCGCCGAGTTCTGGAGCGCCATCGCCCCCAGGACGAGGAAGCCCCCCTGGACGACGGGATGGCACTCGAACGTCCGGTGCGCGTAGTACCGGTGGTACCCCGCGCCGATCCCGAGACCGATCGCCATGAAGAGCGCGAGGCAGAGGAGCGGCTCCCACCAGGCGATCCCGTTCCGGAGCGCGTAAGCCCACG
>CAZNSS010000814.1:0-2062 GCA_964575465.1 uncultured Holophagales bacterium
GAGGCGCTCGCCCGCCGCGGCGTCTCGCTCCGGAGAGGGCAGGCGATCCTCGCGGGGCACGCCCGGGACGCCGGCGCCGCGCTCGAGGAGATCGGGCGGCTCGGCCTCGAGGTCCAGGTCGTGAGGAACCGGCAGGAGCTGATGCTCGTCCCCTCCGGCGTCTCGAAGGGGACCGGCCTCTTCGACGCGCTCGGCGACCTCGGCATCTCGCGCCACTCCACGCTCGCGGTCGGCGACGCCGAGAACGACCACTCCCTGCTCGGGGCCTGCGAGCTGGGCGTCGCGGTCGCCGACGCGGTCCCGTCGCTGAAGGAAGTGGCCGACGTCGTCGTCCCCGAGGCGGGCAGCGAGGCCCTCGCCCGGTTTCTCCTCGGCCCGGCGGTCCTCAGCGACGAGCCGCCGGAGCCGCGGCGTTTCCAGGCGGTCCTCGGGACGTACGGGGACGGGTCGCCCGCGCGGGTCCCCGCCTCGGGTGTCAACGTCCTCGTGACGGGCGGGTCGATGGCGGGGAAGTCGCACCTGACGGGGCTCTTCGCCGAGAAGCTCCTCGGGCTCGGCTACTCGCTCTGCGTCCTCGACCCGGAGGGGGACCATGCCTCGCTCGGGAGGCTCCGGGGCGTCCTCACGGTGGGCGGGGGCGAGCCGCTCTGCGGGCCGGAGCAGCTCCCGCGGCTCATCGAGCACCGGTTCGGAAGCGTCGTCGTCGACCTCTCGCTGCTCGACCCTCCCGAGAAGCTGGCCTACTGCCGCGCGGCGCTGGAGGAGCTCTCGGCCCTGTGGAACGACACGGGCCTGCCGCACTGGCTCTTCGTCGACGAGGCACAGGTGGCGCTGAACCTCGCCCACGAGCCGGTGGAGGGGTTCGACCCGCGCCGCCCCGGGACCTGCCTCACCACCTGGCTCCCCGAGCACCTTCCCGCGGAGGTCCTCGGCAGCCTCGACGTCGTCCTCGACCTCGGCCTCGAGGAGGCGACGGACCTTCCCCCCTGGGCACGAGGAGGCGTGCGGCCAGGCCCGGGCCAGGCGCTCCTCTCCCGCAAGGGGGGCGCGGGGCCGCGCGCGTTCACCGTCGCCGGGCGGGTGAGCCCCCACGCGCGGCACCTCCACAAGTACGCCGGGAGGCCCCTCCCCGAGCAGCAGCACTTCTACTTCCGCGCGGGGGCCGAGCCGACGGGGCGCTCGGCGGGAAACGCCGAGGAGTTCCACCGCGAGGTCCGGAGGGCGGACGCGCGCGTCGTGAGGCACCACGCCATCCACGGCGACTTCTCCCGCTGGATCGCGGACGTCCTGCGCGACGAGGTCCTCGCCGAGACGGTCCGAAAGGCCGAGAAGGTGCTCCGGCACCGGGCCTCGGCATATGAGATCGAATCGCTCCGAACCGAGGTCCTGGCCGCGATCCAGGACCGCTACCAGGGGTAGGAAAGGTCTCTCCGGAGGCTAAACTCGCCGACATGATCGACGCACGTGCACGCCGCGACCTGATCGCGCAGTGGGCTTTCGACTCGCGTCCCGTTCTCGGCCGCTTCCACCTCTGGCTCGAGGACGTCGAGGAGCGGCTCGTGGCGGGAGAGCGCCCGCAGGACCTCTCGTTCGTCGGGACGTCGCTCGAGAAGTGCCTGATCCTGACCGCCGGCGTCACCGCGCTCGGGACGCGCCTCTTCGGCCGCTGGGGCGAGGGCAAGGGTCTCGACGCCAGGCAGACGAACCACGTGAAGAAGGACGCCGACGCCGCCTCCGCGTACGCGATGAGCGAGGGGCTCTGGTACCTGACGCGCTCGCTCCCGGAGAACCACGCGATCATGGTGAGCCTGGGAGAAGGGCTGATGCCGAAGGGGGGCGAGACACCCGACATGGGCTCGAACCCGCTCCTCGGCTTCGGGCGCGTCTACGCGCGTCCCTCCGTCGCGAAGTGGCTCGACCAGCGCGTCCACCGCTTCATCAACGACTCCACGTACGACTGGAAGGCGTTCTGGACCGAGCTCGTCGCCTCGCGGATCACGGTCTGGGGCGCGGCGATCGACACGCTCGAGAACACCTCGCGCTTCGCGAAGGGGGCGCCGAC
>CAZNSS010000815.1:0-2056 GCA_964575465.1 uncultured Holophagales bacterium
CGGTAGTAGAGGACCTCGTTCCGGTCGTGGAGGCTGGCGAGGTAGATGTACTTCTCGAGCGGCGTCTGCTTGGCGCTGAACGACTCGTAGACCCGCGCGAGCTGCAGCTCGATGGAGAAGATCGCCGGGGGCACGAGCCCGAGGATGTCGAGCTCCTCCCTCTCACGCGCCGTGAAGGCCGTCCCCTTGTTCAGGAAGGAGTCCGTCAGGACGTATTCCCCCTTCCGCGGGACCGATATGTAGCGCTGCCACGTCGCCGGGTCGACCTTGATCGAGAACTCCATGAATCCTCCTCGTGGGTCCGGAGCCGGGCTCACATGTCCGTCCGAAGAGCCTCTGGGAACCGGGGGACGGCTCGCGGAACGCCGTTCTGGGCACCACCTCGCAGGATACAGGCGGACGGGCCGTGCGGCACCTCGAAACGGCGTCCGCCCGACGGGAAGCCGGTTCCGACCACGGTTCGGGCAGCCGGGCCCGACTGTCCGCCCGGCGACTCCTGCGCGAGCCTCCCGGTTGGTCCGCAGCGGCACAGGGGGTACGGGAAACCGATATGATCCACGTTCCGATGTTGCCGAAGATCGACTCGGGCACTCTGTTCGTCGCGAGCGCCGTCATCTTCGGTGGCCTCTTCCTCTCGGTCATCCTGGCCTGGCGGGAGCTCAGGTCGATGAAGGGCCCGGAACGGTTCGCCGCGAGCTACGCCCTCTTCTGTACCGGGCTCCTGCTCTTCGTCCTCCGCGGCCGTCTCCCGGACCTCCTGACGATGACGCTGGCGAACGTCCTGATCGTCGCCGGGGCGGCGCTCGTCCTCGAGGGGACACGGCTGATCCTCGGCCTGCCGTCCGGGCGCCGGGTCGCGGCCTGGGCCGTGAGCCTCTCGGTGATCGCCTTCGGGTACTACACGGTCGTCCAGGAGAACGCGAAGGCGCGGACGATCCTCTCCAGCGGCATCGTCGCCGCCCTCCTGGGTGCCGCGGGCTGGACGAGCTGGCACCGTCGGCCGCGGTCGGGATCCCAGGTCCTCGAGAAGGTCACGGCCATCGCGCTCTCGACCTGCGCCCTCCTCTTCTGGGCCCGGGCGGTCGCCATCGGGTCGGGCCTGGTCGGGGGCGAGATGCTCGACGAGAGCGCCTGGATGGCGGTCCCGCCCCTGCTGTCGACGCTCTGCGCGGTGGTCTGGACGACGACGCTCCTCGCCACGACGAGCCGCCGGCTGACCGCCGTCGTGCAGTCGCAGAACGACCTCCTCGCGAACCTCCTCGAGGTGGCCCGGGCCGCGAGCTCTGAGGAGCGGCTCGACGCGACGCTCGAGAGGGTCCTCGAGGCCGTCCGTTCCGTGACGGGCGCGACCGGCGGCAGCCTCCTCATGCTGGACGAGCAGGGCCGCTTCACGAACGGCATGTTCACCGAGGGGACGTCGTGCCTCGGCGTCGGCCGGAAGGAGGCCGAGAAGCTCCTCGCCGAAGGGCTCGCCGGCTGGGTCGTCCGGAACGGAAGGGCTGCCGTGATCTCCGACATCGAGAGGGACCCGCGCTGGTACCACTTCCCCTCGCGGGAGCAGATCGTCCTGTCGGCCCTCTCGGCGCCCATCGCGAGCGGCTCCCGAATCTCGGGAGTCCTCACGCTCGTCCACGCTTCGCCCGGTCACTTCGGGGAGGACGAGCGCCAGCTCATCGAGTCGACGACGGCCCAGGTCGCCCTCGCGCTCAGGACCGCCCAGATCGCCGACGCGCGCCTTCGCGGGAGGCAGGGCCAGGCCCTCCTCAACGAGGTGCTCGAGCTCTCGGCCCGCCTCGCCGACGGGGACGAGATCGTGCGCGAGGCGGCCGCCGCGATCGGCCGATGCTCCCTGTGGCCGCGGGTTCTCCTGGCGATTCCGGGCGGGGACGGACACTTCCGTCTCTACGGGAAGACCGACGGCCTGAGGGACGTCCGCCCCCGCATCGACGACGGACTCCTCGGGCGGGCCTTCCACTCGGGCGCTCCTCAGGGCGACGAGGTCTCCGCGGAGGAATGCGTCGATCCGGACCCGGAGGGCGGGCCCGCCCACCGGCTC
>CAZNSS010000816.1:0-2056 GCA_964575465.1 uncultured Holophagales bacterium
CGGGTCGGCGACCGAACCGACGAGCTCGAGCGCGTGGGCGGAGTGGTCGGCCGAGAGGCCGAGCGGAACGGCCGTCTGGGCGACGTAGCGCAGGAGGAGGACGACCGCGTTCGCCGCGCGGAGCGGTCCCGGGAACGGCGCGAGCGGGTTGTCGAGCTCGAAGAACGCCTGCCCGGAGGCGACGAGGCCGCTTCCGACGAACGCGATGCGGAACGCGGCGAACGCCGCGAGCGGCGCGAGAAGCCCGGCGGCGGGGAGCGCCTTTCGGCGGAGGCGCGCGGCGAGCGGCTCCGCGACGTCCCGACGGAGGAGCTCCCCGAGGACGACGATCCCCGGGAGGACGACCGCGTTCTCCTTGCTGAAGAGAGCCGCGAGGAACGCGAGGAGGGCCCCCGCGTACGCCCGCTTCCCCAGGCGGGGCCCGTCCGTCGCCCGGCGGAAGCCGAGCGCGGCCGTGAAGACGAGCAGCGCGACGAGGAGCTCGAAGCGCCCGACGACCCCCGTCACCGCCTCGGCGTGGATCGGCACGACGGCGAAGAGCGCCGCGGCGGCGAGCGAGGGCCCCCGCGGCATGCCGAGGCCGAGGAGCCACGCGGCGAGGAGGAGCGTCGTCGCCGCGTGGAGGGCGACGTTGGCGACGTGGAACGGGAACGGGTCGGTCCCGGTCGTCCAGCGGTGCAGGGCGAAGGTGAGGAGGAGGACGGGACGATAGTTCCTCGCCGTCGCCAGCGGCGCGCCGAAGTGCCCCGACGTGAAGATCTCCGCCACGCGGTCCGGCGAGGCGAGGCGCGGGTCGTCGCGCGCGACGACCTTGTCGTCGAACGTGAAGTCGGCCGAGAGGCCGTTCAGGTACGGAAGGACCGCGAGGAGGGCGAGGCCGAGGGCCGCCCGGCCCCGGAGCCGTCCGGCCGTCCCGTTCACCGTGCCGCGCGCCGCGCCGCGAGGCGCTCCACGAGCGCGTCTCCGAGGACGTTCGCAAGGAGGGCGGCGACGAGGATCGCGGCGGCGTCCGGGACGAAACCTCGGAGGAGGGGCGCCCTGGCGCCGGCGCGCAGGAGGAGGCTCGAGACGGCTCGCATCGGGGCGACCGAGTCTAGTCGGAGATCGCGAGCCTCCTGAGCTCGTAGAGGAGGGACTGCCTCGAGAGCCCGAGGAGACCTGACGCCCGTGTCCGGTTGCCCCCCGTCTCCGAGAGAACCTCCAGGATGATCCTCCGCTTCGCCTCGTCGACCGCCTCCCGGTATCGACCCTTCCCGGAACCGGTCGCCACCGTTCCTCCCCGAAGCCGGGGGGGAAGGTGGCTCTTCTCGATGCGCCCGCCCCCGGAGAGCGCCCTCGCGGCCTCGACGGCCCAGAGGAGCTCCCGGACGTTGCCGGGCCAGCTCCACGACAGGAGCGCGGCGCGGGCGTCGGGCGCCACCGGGGTCCCGCCGAGGGCACGCTCGAGGAGGAGACGGAGATCCCGCGGTCGCTCCCGGAGGGGGGGGAGGTTCACGGTGATCCCGGCGACCCGGTAGAGAAGGTCCGCCCGGAACCGCCCTTCCGCGGCGAGCCGGGCGAGGTCGCGGTGGGTGGCGGCGACGAGGCGCAGGTCGACCGCCCGGGTCCGCGTCTCCCCGAGACGGCGCACTTCGCGCTCCTGGAGGACCCGCAGGAGCTTCGCCTGCACCTGGGGGGCGAGGTCGCCGATCTCGTCGAGGAAGAGGGTCCCACCGGAAGAGGCCTCGATGACCCCCGCCCGGTCCCGGTCGGCTCCGGTGTAGGCCCCGCGCGCCGCCCCGAACAGCTCCGCCTCGGCGAGGGTCTCGGTGAGCGCCGCGACGTTCACCGCGACGAAGGGTCCGTTCCGTCCGGAGGCGCGGTGGACCTCCCGCGCCACGAGCTCCTTCCCCGTGCCGCTCTCCCCGAGGACGAGGACCGAGATCCGGTGCGGGGCGACGCGGCGCACGGTCTCGAAGACCTCGCGCGTCGCGACGTCCTCCGCAACCGCCGCCAGGTCCGGCGCCGGCGCGACGGCCACGCCGGCTCTCGCCGCGGGCACCTCGGCCGGGGCGAA
>CAZNSS010000817.1:0-2042 GCA_964575465.1 uncultured Holophagales bacterium
AGGCCCTCCTGAAGATCCTCGAGGGGACGGTCACGAACGTCCCGCCGCAGGGCGGCCGCAAGCACCCGCACCAGGAGTTCATCCAGATCGACACGACGAACATCCTCTTCATCTGCGGGGGGGCGTTCGTCGGGCTCGAGGACATCATCGGCCGCCGCCTGACCGAGAAGCAGATGGGCTTCGGGGCGAAGATCGAGTCGAAGAAGCAGAAGCGCGCCGGCGACACGCTCGAGAAGACGCACCCCGAGGACCTCATCAAGTTCGGGATGATCCCCGAGTTCATCGGGCGCGTCCCGGTCGTGGCGACCCTCCACGACCTCGACCGCGCGGCCCTCGTCTCCATCCTCCGGGAGCCGAAGAACTCCCTCATCAAGCAGTACCAGACGCTCCTCGAGTTCGAGAACGTCGGGCTTCGCTTCACGGACGACGCCGTGGACGAGATCGCCGACGAGGCGATGAAGCGCACCCTCGGCGCGCGCGGCCTCAAGGTGATCCTCGAGGAGCTCATGCTCGACGTGATGTACCGCGTCCCCTCCGAGGAGGAGATCGAGGAGTGCGTCATCACCAAGGACGTCGTCCAGCGGCGCGCCGCGCCGATCCTGTCGCTCCGGAAGGCCGGCTGACGGCCCTTTTCCCGGCGACGCCCGGCCCCGCGCCCTCCCCGCGCGGGGCCAGAGCTTCCCGCTTCACGAGGTAGACCGGCATGACTTCTCCCGCGACCCCGCCCCAACGGCCCGCGACGCGGCGCCTGCCGCTCGTGCCGCTGCGGGACATGGTCGTCTTTCCCCGGATGATGGCGCCCTTCGTCGTCGGCCGCGCCTCGTCCATCGCGGCGCTCGAGGCCGCGCTCCTGACCCCCGACAAGCGGATCTTCCTCGCGGCCCAGCGGGACCCGAAGATCGACGAGCCCGCCGCCGGAGAAATCCACGACATCGGCGTGGTGGCGACGGTGGTCCAGTCGCTCAAGCTCCCGAACGGCCACATCAAGGTGATGGTCGAGGGGGTCTCCCGGGGCGTCATCCGCTCCTTCGCCGTCGCGGGGGGGCACAAGGAGGTCGACGTCGAGGCCCTCGAGGCGCGTCCCCTCCCGGGCGGCGCGGCCGAGGTCGGCCCCTACCTGCAGAAGGTGCTCGGCGTCTTCGAGCAGTACGCCAAGCTCTCCCACCAGCTCGCCTACGAGGGACTCCTCGCCTCGCTGACCCTCGACGATCCCGACGTCTTCGCCGACATGCTCGCGGGCCACCTCCCGGCGTCGATCCCGACGCCCGACAAGCAGGCCCTCCTCGAGACGGTGAACCCCCTGGAACGGCTGCAGAAGCTTCAGGACCTGCTGGAGATCGAGATCGAGAAGATCAACATCGACCGGCGCATCAACAACAAGGTCAAGAAGCAGATGGAGCGGGCCCAGAAGGAGTACTACCTCAACGAGAAGATCAAGGCGATCCACCAGGAGCTCGGGCGGAAGGACGACAAGTCCGACGAGCTCGAGGAGCTCCGGCAGAAGGTCGAGAGCGCCGGGATGCCGAAGGACGTCAAGGAGAAGGCGCTCGCCGAGCTGAAGCGGCTCGAGGCGATGCCGAACGTCTCGGCCGAGGCGACGGTCTCGCGGAACTACATCGACTGGCTCGTGAACGTCCCCTGGAAGAAGGCCTCGCGCGAGTCGAAGGACATCCGGAACGCCGAGCGGATCCTGAACGAGGACCACTACGGCCTCGCGAAGGTGAAGGAGCGGATCCTCGAGTTCCTCGCGGTGCGCCAGCTCGTGACGGAGACGAAGGGGTCGATCCTCTGCTTCGCGGGCCCGCCGGGCGTCGGGAAGACCTCGCTCGCCAAGTCGATCGCCAAGTCGCTCAACCGCAAGTTCGTGAGGCTCAGCCTCGGCGGCGTGCGGGACGAGGCCGAGGTCCGCGGCCACCGCCGGACCTACATCGGCGCCTTCCCCGGCCAGATCATCCAGCTGATGAAGAAGGCCGGGACGGTGAACCCGGTCTTCCTCCTCGACGAGGTCGACAAGATGTCGATGGACTTCCGCGGCGACCCGT
>CAZNSS010000818.1:0-2028 GCA_964575465.1 uncultured Holophagales bacterium
GGGCGGCGTCGAGGACGCGCCTCGGGATGCCGGAGCGCTCCGCCACGGCGAGGGCGCGGGAACGCCCCGTCGCGCCGGGGCGGACCCGGAACGTCGGGCGGCCGAGCTTCTCGTCGAACTCCATCGCCGCCGAGAGGACGTCGCTGCGGCCGTGCGCCCACTCCTTCACGGCCGCCAGGTGCGTCGTGGCGACGGTGAGGCCGCCGCGCCGCAGGTCCTCCTCGAGGACCGACGTCGCGATCGCGCCTCCTTCGTCGGGGTCGGTGCCGCTCCCGAGCTCGTCGAGGAGGACGAGGCTCCGCGGCGTCGCCGCGACGAGCGCCGCGGCGGTCCGCGTCATCGCGCCGGCGAAGGAGGAGAGGTCGCCGAGGAGGTCCTGGGCGTCGCCCGCGACGACGAGGACGCGGTCGAAGACGGGGAGAGACGTGCCCGGGTCGGCGGGGACGGCGAAGCCGGACTGCGCGAGGAGCGCGAAGAGGCCGACCGTCTTCATCGCGACGGTCTTGCCCCCCGCGTTGGGCCCCGAGAGGAGGACGAGGCGCTGCCCCTCGTCCAGCTCGAGGTCGAGCGGCACCGCGTCGGACGCGCGCTCCTCGGCCCTCTCGCCGAAGACCTCCTCGCGGAGCGGCGCGAGGCGCCGGTCGAGGAGCGGGTGGCGCGCCTTCCTGAGGACGAGCGGGCCGTCCGTCTCGGGGAAGACGCCTGCCGAGCGGCGCGCGAGCTCGGCGCGCGCCTGGTAGCCGTCGAGCTCGGTCAGGATCTCGACCGCGGCGAGCAGCTCGCGCTTGCGCGCGGCGAATCGCGCGGTGAGCGCGACGAGGATCCGGTGGATCTCCTCCCGCTCCTCCTCGAAGGCCTCGGAGAGGGCGTTGTTCGCCTCGACGACCGCGAGCGGCTCGACGAAGAGCGTCTGCCCCGACCCCGACTTCTCGTGGACGATCCCCGCGACGCTCTCGCGCCGGTCGGAGCGGACCGGGAGGCAGTAGCGCCCCCCCTTCTCCGTGACGTAGCCGTCGGCGAGGACGTCGGGGCGCGCGCGGACGAGCTCCTCGAGGCGCCGCACGACCTCCCGGCGGAGGCGGACGATCGCCGCGCGGATCGAGGCGAGGCGCGCCGAGGCCGTGTCGCGGATCCGGCCGTCGGGCTCGAAGACGACGTCCCTCTCGGAGAGGAGGTCCTCGAGGTCGCCGAGCGGGCCGAGGAGGGCGGCGAGGTCGGGGAGGTCGAGCCCCTCGACGGGGACGGCCCGACGGGCCTCCTCGGAGCGTTCGACGAGGCCGAAGAGGTCGAGGAGCTCCTCGGGCGGGAGCGCCTGCCCGACGGCACCGATCCGGAGGAGGAGCGGCGCGCCTTCGTCGAGGCCGAAGATCCGGACGGGCGGGCGGAGCCCCGCGCGCGCGACGAGGTCCCGGGTGACCCCGCCACGGCGGCGCACCTCCATCGGGTCGCCGGACGGCGCGGCAGCCAGGAGCCGCTCGCGGCCCCTCTCCGAAGAACAGAAACGCCCGGCGAGCCGAAGCACGCCGGGCCAGTCGACTTCCGTGTGGATCATCGAAGAAAAATCTGGATCAGACTCCCGTGCGGCGCTCCTCGGCCAGCTTCCGCAGCATCTTCTTGCGTGCGGCGATCGCCTTCCGCTTGCGCTTGGTGGACGGCTTCTCGTAGTGCTGGCGCTTCTTGAGCTCCGACAGGATCCCCGACTTCTCGCACTTCCGCTTGAAGCGGCGCAGCGCGTTCTCGAAGGACTCGTCCTCCTTGACGTGGATCAAAGGCAACTGAGAGTCACCCCTTTCGGGCCCGGAGTGGCGCGGCCGCGAGGGCCGGACCGAGGCGGACCTGCGAGTCTACGGACCCCGGCGCCTCGCGTCAACCGTGCCGGCGACCCGGCCCGACGCGGCGACCCGGACGTCTATAATGCCGATTCGCGACCCCGAAGGCTTCCACGAGAGGCATGCCATGCCCGTTGACCCCGTCGCCACCCGCCGGTTCATCGAGTCGCTCTCGACCCTCCTCGAGGACCACCTCGCG
>CAZNSS010000819.1:0-2026 GCA_964575465.1 uncultured Holophagales bacterium
GAGGCGCAGAAGATCCTCGAGACCCTTCCGGGCCTCGAGCGCCTGAAGGCCGTCCTCGACATCCTTCGCCGCGAGATCCGCGTCCTCACCGTCCAGCAGGAGATCTCGGGGATGGCGAGGGGCGAGATCGACAAGAGCCAGCGCGAGTACTTCCTGCGCCAGCAGCTCAAGGCGATCCAGCAGGAGCTCGGCGTCACGGACGACGTCACCGAGGAGGTCGAGCAGTACCGGAAGAAACTGGAGGGCAAGAACCTCCCGCCGGAGGCCGTCGACGAGGTCGAGAAGCAGCTGAAGCGGCTCGAGCGCGGGAACCCCGATTCGGCCGAGACGGCGACGATCCGGACGTTCCTCGACTGGATCACGGGCCTCCCCTGGAGCGTGACCTCGCAGGACAACCTCGACCTCGCCCGCGCCCGGGCGATCCTCGACGAGGACCACTTCGGCCTCGAGAAGCCCAAGGAGCGGATCCTGGAGTTCCTGGCGGTGCGCAAGCTCGCGCCCGAGAGCAAGGGCCCGATCCTCTGCTTCGTCGGCCCGCCCGGCGTCGGCAAGACCTCCCTCGGGAAGTCGATCGCGAGGGCCCTCGACCGGAAGTTCGTCCAGATGTCGCTCGGCGGCGTGAGGGACGAGGCCGAGATCCGCGGGCACCGCCGGACCTACGTCGGAGCCCTCCCCGGGCGGATCGTCCAGGGGATCAACCAGGCCGCCACCTCGAACCCCGTCTTCATCCTCGACGAGGTCGACAAGATCGGGGCCGACTTCCGCGGCGACCCGTCCTCGGCGCTCCTCGAGGTGCTCGACCCCGAGCAGAACCGCGCCTTCCGCGACCACTACCTCGGGGTCCCGTACGACCTCTCGAAAGTCCTCTTCATCACGACGGCGAACATCCTCGACACCATCCAGCCCGCGTTCCTCGACCGGATGGAGGTGATCCGGCTCTCGGGCTACACGCTCGAGGAGAAGCTCGCGATCGCCCGGCGCCACCTCGTCCCGAAGCAGCGGAAGGAGAACGGCCTCTCCGAGAAGGCTCTCGCGTTCCCCGACGACGCCCTCAGGATTATCATCGAGGAGTACACGCGCGAGGCGGGCCTCCGGAACCTCGAGCGCGAGATCGGGAGCTGCTGCCGGAAGGTCGCCGTCCGGATCGCCTCGGGCGACACGAAGCCCGTGAAGACGACCCCGGCGCTCGTCCGCGAGCTCCTCGGCGTCCCGAAGTTCCGGAGCGACGAGGCCCTCTCCCGCGACGAGGTCGGCGCGGCCACGGGGCTCGCCTGGACCGCGGTCGGCGGCGACGTCCTGATCGTCGAGGCCCGCGCGCTGAAGGGGAAGGGGCGCCTCCAGCTCACCGGTCAGCTCGGAGACGTCATGAAGGAGTCGGCGCAGGCCGCGCTCACGCTCCTCCGCTCCCGCTCGAAGGAGCTGGGGCTCCCCGCCGGGTTCTTCGAGACGCACGACGTCCACGTCCACGTCCCCGAGGGGGCGATCCCGAAGGACGGGCCGTCGGCCGGCGTCACGATGCTGACCGCGATGGTCTCCGCCTTCACCGGGAGGCCCGTGAGGCGCGACGTCGCCATGACGGGAGAGATCACGCTCCGCGGTGAGGTGCTCCCGATCGGCGGCCTCAAGGAGAAGGCGCTCGCGGCCCGCCGGGCCGGGATCCGGACCATCCTCCTCCCCGCGCTCAACGAGCGCGACCTCGCCGATATCCCCGAGGACCTCCGCCGCGACCTCCGCTTCGTCTTCGTCGAACGTGCCGAGCAGGTCCTCGAGGGAGCGCTGGTCCCGCAGCGGAAGGCCCGCGCGGCGACGCCCCGCCGGAAGAAGGCCGACCGCAGGAGGAAGGCGTGAAGCCGCTCCCCGCCGAGAACGACCTCCTCCGCCGCTTCGAGCGCCTCTTCGCGACGCGACGCCGCGACGTGAAGGTCGGCGTGGGCGACGACGCCGCGATCCTCGCCGCGCCTCCCTCGCTCGCCGTCTGCACGGACGCCCTCGTCGAGAGCGAGGACTTCACCTCCGGCACCGACCC
>CAZNSS010000820.1:0-2022 GCA_964575465.1 uncultured Holophagales bacterium
CGAGGGCGAGGCCGTGGAGGGCGGCGCCGCGCGCCACGGCGGACTGGACGGCCTCGGCCGACCGCTCGTGGAGGAGCCGCGCGCCGGGGAATCGCCGCGCGACGGCGTCGGCGACCTGCGGGATGAGGCTGCTCCCGCCGACGAGGAGGCAGGCGTCGACCTCCTTCGCGTCGAGGCCGGCGCGGTCGAGAGCGTCGCCGACGGGGGCGAAGACGGAGCAGGTCGTCCGGTACTCGTCGCCCTTCGGGTAGAGGACGTCCTCGTCGAGGAAGGGTGCCAGGATCCCGTCGAGCTCGCGGGCCGAGAGCGAAGGGGACGTGAGCCGGAGCGTGCGGCCGTCGGTGAGGCGGCAGGAGTGGACGCCGGGCTGCGTCTTCACCACCTCGCTCCGGTCCGCGGCGTCCCGGCGGCCGAGGCCGCGGAGCCTCCGGATCTCGGAGCAGAGGCCGACCTTGAGCGATTCGGCGAGGCCGAGGAGCGCGGGGACGACGGCCCGCGACTTCTCCTCGAAGTCGAGGTCGTGCGGCGCGAGACCGTTCTCGGAGAGGAGCCGCGGGAGGAGGACCTGGTGGACGATCGCGGCGTCGACGTCGCCCCCTCCGAGCCGGTGGTAGCGCGAGACGGAGAGCGTCGCGGCCCGGAGCGGGTCGCCGGGGCCCGGGACGGTGACGCGGAAGACGGCGGTGTCGCAGGTGCCGCCGCCGAAGTCGAAGACGAGGAGGTGCTTCGTCTCGCCCGGGCTCCCGAGCGCGGAGAGGCCGTTGCGCGCGGCGTGGTCGAGGAAGGCGGCGAGGGGCTCGTCGAGGAGGTCGCCCTCGGCGACGGGGAGACCGGCGGCCTGCGCGGCGGCGAGAGTGTCGGCGCGCTGGGCCGCCTGGAACGAGGCGGGAACGGTGACGACGACGCGGTCGGGCGGGGTGGCCTTCGCCGCGGCCGAGGAGAGGAAGCGGAGGACGTGCGCGCCGATCTCGGAGGCGGAGCGGAAGCCCTCGGGAGCGCGGTGGTAGCTCTTCCGGAGGCCGATGTCGTTCTTGCAGTCCCAGAAGAGGTTCCGGTTCTGCTCGAGCGCGAGCTCGGCGGCGCGGCCGCGCAGGCGCTTCGCCCCCTCGCCGACCCAGACCCTCCCGCCCTGGAGCGCGACGACCGAGGGGACGAGGACGTGGACGTACTCTCCCTCGGGCGTCGCCTGGGTCACCTCGAGCGTGGAGAGCCCGCCCCCGGAATCCTTCGGCCCGGCCGCCTGCGGCCCCGTGCACGCTTCCGTGACGGTGGAATTCGTCGTGCCGAGGTCGATGCCGAGGACCCGTACACGGCGGATCGCGGCCCGGCCGGCGGGGGGCAGGACGAGGGAGAGGTCGGCGGGGGAGTCAGGCATTTCGGAGAAGCCTCCTCATTCAGCTGTGCCTCCTGTGCACAGGGTGCGGCCGGGACCCGGACAGATGGTGTCCCCGTCCGGATTCGGGGTCAGGTCTGCACCAATGTATTGTTTGCCAAACAATACATTGGTGCAGACCTGACCCCGCTCGTGGGGGGAGTCAGTGCTTCCGGACCATCCGGAGGATCTTCACGTTGATGACGGCGAACCGGAAGACCTGCCAGAGGAGGTTCGTCCGCATCGTCTTCGTGAAGGGGGTCGGGACCGGAGGGTAGTAGGTCTGGCCGTAGAGGGTCCGCGCGTCGGTCGGGGCCTTCGTCTCGCTCATTCGGGCACCGCCACCCAGAGGGGGTTCGCCTTGGCCTTGTAGATGAAGCCGTAGTGGAGGAGGTGCTTGATCCAGTGCCCGGCGAGGCCGATCTCGCCGAAGGTCCAGTCGAGGTCGCGGCCGGTGTCGGGGTACCTGCGGAAGTCGGGGACGATGGGGAAGAGCGTCATGGAGACCGCCGTCCCCTTGAAAACGCTCGCCCCGGCCGAGGCGATGCAGGCCGCGCCCATGTGCGCGAGCGACGCCTGCCGCTTCGGCGCGTCGGCCTTCCCCTTGATCATGTCGACGATGTTGAAGGCGACCTCGCGCGCCATGACGC
>CAZNSS010000821.1:0-2019 GCA_964575465.1 uncultured Holophagales bacterium
GTCGACGGGCGCCGCCGGGTCGTCGAGCCACGCGGCGAGGCGATACTCGCGGAGCGAGGAGCGCCGCGGCGGAGGGAGCCGCAGCTGCCAGGCCACCGAGTGGGTCCCGTCGGGACCGGCGAGGACGCGGAGGGCGAGGTCGAGGTCGTCGGCCGACCGGGCGATCGGCCCCGCCGTCTCGAGGTCCGGCGCGGCGAGCGTGCCGGGAGGGCCGGGAATGTGGCCGCGCGTCGGGACGATCCCGTAGCTCGGTCGATGGCCGAACACGCCGCAGAACGCCGCGGGAATGCGGATGGACCCGCCGAGGTCGCTCCCGACCTCGAGCGCCGAGAGGCCGGCGCTCATGGCGACCGCCGAGCCGCCGGACGACCCGCCCGCCGTCCGCGAGGCGTCCCACGGGTTGTTGGTCGTCCCGAACGCGGCGTTGTACGTCTGGATGTCCATCGCCTGCGTGGAGAGGTTCGTCTTGCCGAAGACGATCGCGCCGGCGGCCTTCAGCCTCGCCACGACGTCGGCGTCGCGCTCCGGGACGTAGCCGAGGAGCTCCGGCGTCCCGCCGGAGGTCGTCCGGATCCCCTCGGTCTCGAAGGAGTCCTTCACGGTCACCGGCAGGCCGTGGAGGGGACCGCGCCGGTCGCCGCGCCCGCGTTCCTCGTCGCAGCGCCGCGCCTCGGCGAGGGCCCGTTCGCCGTCGAGAGTGACGACGGCGTTCACCGGGCCGAAGAGCCGTTCGATGCGCGCGAGGAAGAGCCGGAGCAGCTCCTCGCTGCCCGCATCCCTCCTGTCGAGGATCGAGAGGAGCGCCGTGGCGGAGAGGGTCGAAACGTCGGACATCGCGGGCCTCCCGTGGTTCCGCGATCGCGCGGAACCACGAATCATGGCACGCGCAGCACGCGCCGTCAGCGGCGCTCGAGGAGGACGTACGGCCCGGCGGTGCCGACGCGCCGGTAGCGGGTCGCGAGGTAGTCGTCGAGGAGCGTCGCGCCCGGCGGCACGCCCCGTCTCGGCTCCGACGGGAGCGTCGCGCGAGAGAGGACCGCCGCCGTGGGGCGCACCTCCTCGAGCTCGCGGAGCATCGCCTCCTGGACCTCCCGGCGCCCGACCAGCCCCGGGTCGAACTGCATGTACCGCGTCGCGCCGGTCCTGTCGGCGAGGTAGTAGAGCTCCATCTCGCTGAGGAGCGGGACGCGGTGGTCCACGCACCCGACGTAGACCGGGTCGCCGGGCCGGCCTCGGGCGTCGAGGAAGGCGAACACCTCGCGTCTCTCCGCGGCCCGTGCCGAGGAGACCTCCGGGAGGCCGCCGTACCGCGCGGACCCGCCCGGCGCCGCGGAAGGCGGGAGCTCGCGAGAGAGAGTCCCGGGGCTCGCAAGGACGGGAAGCGCGAGGACCGCCGCGACGGCACACGCCGTCGCCAGCCGGAGCCTCGGGGACGCGATCGTCGCCCCCCGCTCGGCGAGGACGCTTCCGAGGACGAGCGCCGGCGCCACCGTGAAGAGCGCGTGGTAGACGTCGGTCCGCCCGAGGAGCTGCGGCAGGACGGCGACGGAGAGGGCCGTCACCAGGAGGAGGTCGAGCTCGGGGCGGCCCCGGGCGCGCCGCGCGACGGCCAGCGCGACGGCTCCGAGGAGAGGTCCCGCGAGGGAGAGCGCCACCGCCCCTTCGAAGGGCCGGGTCGCGAAGGCGGGAAGCCGCACGCCGAGCGCCGGGACGGCGCGCAGCAGGTCGGGAAGGGGGAGGAGGCGCGACGGCAGGACCCAGCGGACCTGGTCGAAGTAGAGGTCCGCCGACACCCGTCCGAATCCCGCCCGAACGAGCACCGGAACGAAGACGAGCGCGAGGAGCGCGGCGGCCGCCACGACGCCGGGCAGCGCCGACCGGAGGAGGTCGTCCGCGGGCCGCAGCCTTCGGCCCCGTATCGCCCAGCCTGCGGCGAGCGCCGCGAGAGCGAGCCCGAGGTAGACGAGGAGGTCGTGCCGGTAGCAGCCGACCGCGCCGAGGGCGAGGCCGGCGGCGACC
>CAZNSS010000822.1:0-2012 GCA_964575465.1 uncultured Holophagales bacterium
CCGCACGAGCGCCTCGTCGTAGAGGAGGTCGACGGGGCACTCGACGAAGACCGGGCCGGGGACCCCTTCGCGGCTGACCGCGAAGGCGCGCTCGAGCGTGGGGCCGAGGTCCCTCACCTTCGTCACCGCCGCGGCCCACTTGACGATGGGGCGCACGAACGCGAGCTGGTCGATGTCCTGGAGCGCCCCGCGCCCGCGGAGGACCGTCGCCGTCGCCCCGCCGAGGAGGACGAGCGGAGACTGCGCGAGCCGGGCGTTCTGGAGCGCCGTGATCGTGTTCGTCACTCCCGGGCCGGCCGTCACCGCCGCGACGCCGGGGATCCCCGTGAGTCTCGCGACGGCGTCGGCCGCGAAGACCGCGGTCGCCTCGTGGCGCGTGTCGACGACGCCCAGGCCGCGCGCCTTCGCCGCCGCGAGGATCGGCGAGATGTGCCCGCCGCAGAGGGTGAAGAGGAACTTCACCCCGTGCCGGACGAGGACCTCCGCCACGAGCTCGCCGCCCGACGTCACCGGCGCCCCCCGGTGGGGAAAGGCCCGCTCACATGCCGCATCCGATCTCCTACCGCGGAGGTTAGCAGCGCGCTCGCGCGGCGTCTGCCGTCCGCGTCGTCAGGCGAGGGCGGCCCCCCCGCCTCCCGTCGCGAGGCGGGCGAGGGGAAGCGCGGCGGAGAGGAACGCCGAGCGGAGCGGTGCGATGGCGAGCGCGGCCTTCACGGGCGGCGCCGCTTCGAGGAGCTGCACGACGCGCCCGACCGCCTGCATCGGGAGGCTTTCGACGTCCTCGAGGAGAAGGTCGGCGAGCTTGCCGCGCTCGATCGCCATCGCGACGTAGCGCTCGAACGTGTCCTCCGGGGTGAAGACCTTCTTCTCGCGCGGCTTCATCGCGATCGCCCCCTGGCGGCAGGCCGAGTGGCAGACGCCGCAGCCGAGGCAGAGCGCCGGGTCGGGCACGGCTTTCCGGCGCCTCCGACCGCGCTCGTCGACCTCGACGAGCCCGATCGCGTCGACGGGGCAGGCCTTCGCGCACTTCCCGCAGCCGCCGCACTTCCCGTGGTCGACCTCCATGAGCCAGCTCGAGGAGACGATCGCCTTCGTCATCCCGTGCGACTTGAAGGCCCGCATCATCCCGCAGCAGCAGCCGCAGCAGTTGCAGATGTAGCCCACCTCGCGCTTCACGTTGTCGCCCGTCTGTGCGAGGCCGGCGGCCTGCGCCTCGCGGAGGATCCGCAACGCCTCGGCCCGGTCGATCCGCTCCGCGTGTCCCGTGCGGACGAGCGCGTCGGCTCCGGGTCCGAACGACAGGCAGACGCGCCGCGGCGCCTCGCAGGCCGTGCCGAGGTGCTCCGAGTGATGTCGGCAGGCGCAGAGGGAGACCGCGGCCGATCGGGCCGTTTCGACGACCCGCGTCGCCCGCTCGTGGTCGAGGACCTCGGTCGCGTCCTCGGGGAGGGCCGTCTCGCGGACGAGCGAGCGGCCGATCTGGGTGTCGCCGCCGAAGACCGCCTTCGCGAAGGCGCCCCCCTCCTCGAAGAAGTACGCCTCGAAGAGGCGCGCGAGCTCGGCGCGGGGAAGGTCGTCCCCCGCCCGCATGAACGTCAGCTCGAAGAAGCCGATGACGACCGGGGCGAGCGAGACGTAGCGCTTCCCGTCCTTCACGAGGTCGAAGACGAGCCCGCGCCCGGCCATCGCGGTGAGGCGGTCGTCGAGGCGTGAGGGCTCGAGGCCGAGCCGGGCCGCGAGCTTCTCGACGCGTATCGGCTTCGTCGGGACCTGCGCCGCGAGGTCGGCGTCCTCGGGGGTGAAGAGGATCTCGAGCGCCTTCCGGAAGGCCGGGGAGTCGGGGGCGCCCGTGACGTTCCGGTCGAGCCTCTTCTGCAGCCTCTCGTAGCGGCGATCGGTGTTGACGAGGTGGTGCCCCATGGTCGCCTCCGTCCGGAGCGGTCTACGTTAGCACCCGGGACGGGCCCGCGATGCCGCGGAGGAGGCCCGCGAGGCGCGTGACGCGGCGCCCG
>CAZNSS010000823.1:0-2009 GCA_964575465.1 uncultured Holophagales bacterium
TCCCGGAGCACGGCTACCACGCCCCGAACGAGAACTTCGACTGGGAGCAGGCCTCCGGCGGCATGGCCGCGTTCACGCGCTACTTCGGCGAGGTCGCCTCTCTCGGCAAGCCCTCGAAGATCGCGAAGCCCGGCCCGCGCCCGGCGAAGCCCGCCGCGAGGAAGGCCCCGGCGAAGAAGGCGAAGCCCGCGAGGAAGGGGAAGAAGTAGCCCGCGGCCGGGGCGGGCCGCGACTCGCCCCGACCCTGATCCGAGAGCCCCCGCGACGAGCGGGGGCTCGTCCTTTGGACCCGTGGGGTCTGGTCTACGGTCTACACTCTGCGCGATGAACGAGCCCCTGGCTCCGCGCGAGGTGGTCCGTCGGTGGGTCGAGGCGTTCAACCGCGAGGACGCGGACGCCCTCGCGTCGATGTACGCGGAGGACGCGGTGAACCACCAGGTCGCGGAGTCACCGGTGAATGGGCGCGAAGCGATCCGCAGGATGTTCGCGGAGGGATTCGCCGCGACGCGCATGGTCTGCATCGCGGAGAACCTCTTCGAGGACGGGGAGTGGGCCATCCTCGAATGGCGCGACCCGCTCGGCCTGAGGGGTTGCGGGTTCTTCCGCGTCGTGAGAGGGAAGATCGTCTTCCAGCGCGGCTACTGGGACAAGCTCACGTTCCTGCGCGCGCACGGACTGCCGCTGCCCGGGCCCGCCTGAGGCAGGCCGCATCGCCCCGATCGCGGTGGCGGGAGGCGTCCGCCCCCGGCGCCTCCGTCGGCCAGGCGCCGGCTCGGACGTACCGGCTGCCGTCCCAGCGGTAGGTTTCAGCCGGGTCCTTCTTCAGAGAGGCGCGCTTCCCGCCCACGTGCTTCTCGGTCGTGCCCCGGAGCATCAGGTCGAAGAAGCCCCGGGTCTTCTTCGGGGAGACGACGAGGACCCGCTTCTGCGTGTCGGCGGTCTCGGCCAGGCACTGGACGTCCTCGAGAGACCGACAGGCGCAGAGGTCCCGGGCCTGCTCGTCCGTGTCCGCGTCGCACTCGTCCTGGCTGTCTTCCTGCAACATGACTCCGCGGAAGACCAGCTCGAGGCCGCCCGGGCCGACGCGAAACAGCAGCAGCGTCTCGGTGAGGGAGTGGAGCCACCCGCGGGGCAGGCTGTCCCTCGAGCTCTCGCTGACCCGGATCCCGGCGGCGATTTCGTGCTCGTCGAGGTCGTAGCGGGCACTGTCGAAGCGGAGCTCCGACGACCCCGGTATCCGGTTGAGATCATGGAAGCCGGGGAGGTCGAACTGCTCGTCCACGCTGCTGGGACGGAGGACTCCGAGATCGAAGCGCGATCGGACGGCCAGGCTCTCCCTGTGGACGAGGAGGAGCTCGGCCTTGCTGGGCATGACGTTCCTGATCGGCGCCCCGCTCTCCCCGGCCTCACGTGAGTCATAGCGCAGCGAGGTGAGGACGAGACGATCGGAGGGACCCCAATCTCGCGCCGCCACGACCTGGAGCAGGACGTGGGTCGCCTCCTCCAGCGTCGGGTCGAACCATGGAACCGACGCGCTCTTCCAGCGGAGCGGGACCTGTTGCATGCGGGGGTCGTAGTCCGGGTAGGCGGCTTTCAGGACCGCCTGCTCGTCCTCCGCGGGCGGCGCGACGGCTGGCTGGCCGCCGGCATTGCCCGTGGCGAGCATCAGAGCCGCCGAGCCGAGGAGTGAAATCGCTCGCCCCGGGAGCTCGTTCGAGGTCACGGCCCTGCGGGCGGGCGGCCCGGCGAGGAGGGCCTTCGAGCGGCCCGGCGCGAGAGCAGGACGGATGCGCATGCGGCGGACCCTCTCCCGGCGAGTGTCCTGCCGGAAGCGGCCTGGAGTCCACGGAGTAGACGCGTCTCCGGCATCGCGCCGACGGACGATCAGCCCTTCGGCGCCTCGGCGAGGAGGTCGGCCTTCCAGCGGGAGAGGCCGGTCGCGGCGACGAGGTCGGCGGCGGGGAGGGGGCGGCGGGCGGCGAGCTCGGCGCGGGCGACCTCGACGAGCG
>CAZNSS010000824.1:0-2004 GCA_964575465.1 uncultured Holophagales bacterium
CGACGCGATCGCGGAGGGCGACGCGGCGCTTCGCGCGGCCGCCGGGGCTCTCCTCGGCGGGCAGGTCGTCGCCGTGAAGGGGCTCGGGGGCTTCCACCTCTGCTGCGACGGGCGGAACGAGGCCGCCGTCGAGCGCCTGCGCGAGAGGAAGGTCCGGCGCGACAAGCCGCTCGCGCTGATGGTGCGGGACGTCGCCGCCGCGCGCTCTCTCTGCGAGGTCTCGGCCGCCGCCGAGCGGTGGCTCCTCTCGCCCGAGGCGCCGATCCTCCTGCTGCCGCGCCTCGCGAGCGCCGTCGTCGCGCCGAACGTCGCCCCCGAGTCGACGCGCCTCGGCCTCATGCTCCCGTCCACGCCGCTCCACCACCTCCTCCTCGCCGCCGCCGGCGCACCGCTCGTCGCGACGAGCGGAAACCTCTCCGACGAGCCGATCGCCATCGACGAGCGCGAGGCGCTCTCCCGCCTCGGCGGCATCGCCGATCTCTTCCTCGTCCACGACCGTCCCGTCGAGCGGCACGCCGACGACAGCGTCGGGTGGCTCCACGGCGACGAGCTCCAGCTCCTCCGCCGGGCGCGCGGCTTCGCGCCCCTCCCGGTCCCCGTCGCGACGGAGCTCCCGGCGATCCTCGCCGTCGGCGCGCACCTGAAGAACGTCGTCGGGCTCGGCCGCGGGAGCGAGGTCGTCCTCTCGCAGCACGTCGGCGACCTCGAGACCCCCGAGGCGCTCGCCGCCTTCGAGCGCGTCATTGCCGACCTCCTCCGGCTCTGGGAGGCGGCCCCCGTCGTCATCGCGCACGACCTCCACCCCGACTACCTCTCGAGCCGCTGGGCGCTCCGCGCCGCCGCGGGAGACGAGGCCGAAGGGCCTCTCCCGCCCGCGCTCCTCTCCGCGGCTCGCGCGGGGCGCCTCCGCCTCGTCCCCGTCCAGCACCACCATGCGCACCTCGCCTCCTGCCTCGCCGAGAACGGCGTCGCCGGCCCGGCGCTCGGCGTGACGTGGGATGGCACCGGCTTCGGGACCGACGGGACGATCTGGGGAGGGGAGTTCCTCTCTGGCGACGCCGCCGGCTTCGCACGCGTCGCGCACCTCCGCCCCTTCCGCCTCCCCGGGGGCGACGCCGCGGTGAAGGAGCCGCGGAGGCCGGCGCTCGCGCTCCTCCTCGAGCTCTTCGGGGAATCCGCGCTCTCACGCGAGGATCTCGCCCCGGTCGCCGCGTTCTCCGAGACCGGGCGGGCCCTTCTCGCCCGGATGGTCGCGACCGGGACCCGCAGCCCCCTCACGACGAGCGCGGGGAGGCTCTTCGACGCCGTCGCGGCGCTCCTCGGCCTCCACCCGAAGGCCGCCTTCGAGGGGCAGGCCGCGATGGCCCTCGAGGCGCTCGCCGACCCGGCCGAGCGCGGCGCCTACCCGTTCCCGCTCGTCCCCGCCGGCGGGGACGGCCCGCCGGCAGTGCTCGACTGGGAGCCGCTCCTCCTCTCTCTCCTCGAGGACGGCGCCCACGGCGTCGACGCCTCCCTGCGCTCCGCCCGTTTCCACAACGCCCTCGTCGACGGCATCGCCGCCGTCGCGCGGTACGCCGGCTCGCCGCGCGTCGCCCTCTCGGGAGGCTGCTTCCAGAATCGCGTCCTCTTCGAACGGACGCGCGACCGCCTCGCCGCCGAGGGCTTCGAGGTCTTCGCTCACCGCCTCGTCCCGCCGAACGACGGCGGCATCGCGCTCGGGCAGGTTCTCGTCGCTGCGGCGGCGCTCGCCGCAGCCGGACCGGAGCCCGAGCCGCGTTGCGGGTGAGCCGTTATGGCCATAACAAGACGCCATGGCCACGACCACCGTGAAGGCGACGTACTCCCTCGACCCGGGCACCGTCAGCCGGCTCGAGGAGATGGCCCGCCACTGGAGGGTCTCGAGGTCCGAAGCGCTCCGGAGGGCGATCCGCGCGGCCGCTGCCGGCGCGGCGGAGGAGCCGGGCGGAGCGCTCGCCGCGCTCGACGCGCTCCAGGGCGGCGTGG
>CAZNSS010000825.1:0-2003 GCA_964575465.1 uncultured Holophagales bacterium
TCGTCGACGGCAAGGCCGAGTACGCCGGCTCTGTCCAGTTCGAGGTGGAGCCGCTGGGCGGGCCCGCCAAGACCGTGACGGTGAACGTCATGGCCAAGGAGAAGGAGAAGGCCATCGCGGAGCAGGTCTACCGCGAGATGACCATCGCGCTCGGAAATGCCTACAAGGTCAAGCAGAGCGGGTCCGACATCAAGGTCAGGAAGGCGAGCAGCAAGGGGAAGAACATCTCCATCACGATCTCGCAGCTCCAGCTGTCCGGAGTGTCGGTCCGCGTCGAGAAGGACTGAAGGGCGCTCTCCTCCCGAACGCCCGGGGGCGAAACGGAACGGCCCGGGTCTCCCCGGGCCGTTCTCGTTTTCGCAGTCCGTGCGGGACGGTATGCGCCTTCCGGGCCCACCGGAGAGGACCTGCGGGGCCCCGGGGATTCCCGGCGCGGGAGCCCGTAGTTTCCCGAGGTCGGGCACCTTCCCGAAGGGACTAATGTTCACCAGGGTTTTCGCTTCGGGCGAGAATCGGCAACGATCCAGACCGCTCAGGAGATTGGAGACGGCGATGGCCCAGACGGAAACGGTATCTCCCTTCGTCGACTGCACCGAGCAGAAGAGGCTGAACGAGGCGCGCGAGGCGGGAGTGCCCTGGAAGAAATGGGGGCCGTACCTGAGCGAGCGCCAGTGGGGGACGGTCCGCGAGGACTACAGCACGGACGGCAACGCCTGGGACTACTTCACGCACGACCAGTCCCGGTCCCGCGCCTACCGCTGGGGCGAGGACGGAATCGGCGGGATCAGCGACGACAAGCAGCGGCTCTGCTTCGCCGTCGCGCTCTGGAACGGGAAGGACCCGATCCTCAAGGAGCGGATGTTCGGCCTGACGAACAGCGAGTCGAACCACGGCGAGGACGTCAAGGAGTACTACTTCTACGTCGACTCGACGCCGACGCACTCGTACATGAAGTACCTCTACAAGTACCCGCAGGGGGAATACCCCTACCGGGACCTCCTCGAGACGAACCGCGGACGGTCGCGGAAGGAATTCGAGTACGAGCTGCTCGACACCGGCGCCTTCGAGGGCGACCGGTACTTCGACGTCTTCGTCGAGTACGCCAAGGAGGGCCCGGAGGACGTCCTCGTCAAGGTCACCGTCCACAACCGCGGTCCCGAGGCCGCGAAGTGCCACCTCCTTCCGACGCTCTGGTTCCGGAACACCTGGAGCTGGGGCGACGGCGAGCCGAAGCCGTCCCTCCGCGCCCAGGGTGGCACCATCCTCGCCTCGCACCCCGAGCTCGGCGAGATGACGCTCTCGTGCGACGGCTACCCCGAGCTCCTCTTCACCGAGAACGAGACGAACGTCTACAGGCTCTGGGGGCAGGCGAATCCGTCGCCGTACGTGAAGGACTCGTTCCACCAGTACGTCGTCGAGGGGAAGAAGGACGCCGTCAACCCGGCGAGGACCGGGACGAAGTCCGCGGCCCACTACGTCCTCGACGTCCCGGCGGGAGGGGCCTCCGTCGTCCGCCTGCGCCTCTCGGCGAAGAGGCCGGCCGTCGCCTTCGGCCCGGGCTTCGAGGCCTCCTTCGGTGCGCGCCACGCCGACGCCGACGAGTTCTACGAGCGGATCGCCCCTCACTCGCTCTCCGAGGACCAGAGGCTCGTCCACCGCCAGGCGATCGCCGGGATGCTCTGGGGCAAGCAGTTCTACCTCTACGACGTCGACAGGTGGCTGAAGGAGCACGAGGCCCACCCGCTCCTCGGCGCGAAGGCCCGTGAGATCCGGAACTCCGACTGGTTCCACATGTTCAACGGGGACGTCATCTCCATGCCCGACAAGTGGGAGTACCCCTGGTACGCGGCCTGGGACCTGGCGTTCCACACGGTGGCCCTCGCGCTCGTCGACTTCGACTTCGCCAAGGACCAGCTCCTCCTGATGCTCCGCAGCCTCTACTTCCACCCGAACGGGCAGATCCCCGCCTACGAGTGGAACTTCGGCGACGTGAACCCGCCGGT
>CAZNSS010000826.1:0-1997 GCA_964575465.1 uncultured Holophagales bacterium
GGCCTGGGCCGCCTCCCACGCCTCCGACACACACCACCCGGACTCGCAGACGCAACGAAAGGACCTCGTGGTCCTCAAGGAGAAAGACCGTGAAAATGAACGTCCTCCCCGCCCTCGCCCTCGCCGCCGCCGCCGCTTTCGCCCCGGTGCTCCTGGCCGTCGGTCCCGGCAAGCCCGCCGACCCGCCGTGCAGCGGCCTGACGACCTACCTCGCGACGCTCCCCGTCGAGCCGCTCTCCGACGCCGAGAAGGCAGGCCTCCTCTTCACCCGCGAGGAGGAGAAGCTCGCCCGCGACGTCTACGTCGCGATGGCCGCGAAGTGGGGCGACCGCGCCTTCACGAACATCGCCGCCTCGGAGCAGCAGCACATGGACGCCGTCCTGTTCCTCCTCCAGCGCTACGGCCTGGCCGACCCCGCCGCAGGGAACGCTCCCGGGGTCTTCGCGAACGAACGGCTGGCGGCCCTCTACGTCGCGCTCGTCGAGAAGGGGTCCGCGAGCCTGGTCGGCGCCCTCACCGCCGGCGCGACGATCGAGGACCTCGACCTCGCCGACGTGGAGGACCTCCTCGCAGCCGCCGACAACGTCGACGTCGACACGGTGATGCAGAACCTCGCGAAGGGCTCGCGGAACCACCTCCGCTCGTTCGTGTCGCTCCTCGAGGCCCAGGGCGCCTCGTACGTCCCGCAGTACATCGACACCGCCGAGTACGAGGCCATTCTCGCGACCGACCCCGAGATCCGGGTCGTCTACGACGCCGCCGGCGCGCCCGTCGAGGGGATCACCGCCCGGGCGTGCGCCGGGACCGGCGCCCCCAGGGGGAAGTGGACGAACAGCGGAGCCCCGGCCGGAACGCCGGGCGGCACGGGGACCGGGACCGGCACCTGCGACGGGACGGGCAGCACGACGGCGCCTGCCGGGAGCGGGAGCAGCAGCGGCAACGGCGGAAAGCCCTGAGCCGACCGGACCCACGCAGCGCCATTCCCCGGGAGGAGCGGGCGGCCCCAGCCGCCCGCTCCTCTCCTTTGGGCTCGAAGCGTCAGTCGTTGAACATGACGAGGAGGTACTTCTCCCCGGTCCAGAACTTCGCCGCGTCGAGGATCTTGAGGTTCGAGCTCTTCTCGTCGACGGCGGTCAGCTCGTAGCTGTCGGCCGGGTGGGTCGAGAGGACCTTCACCTTCTTGAGCGGCGCGCCGATGGCGAACTCGCTCTCCTTCGTGACGTCGATCTCGCGGAAGATCTCGGGGTCGAACTTCCCGGTCTGCACCCAGCTGCCGCGCATGCCGAGGAAGGCGCCCTTCTTCTCGATGATCCCCTTGGCCTCGAGGGCCTTCTTGCCGGCGATGCCGACGTGGGCCGTGTTGATCGTCTTGGTCTGGCCCTCGATGACCGTTTCCTTCTCGGTGATCGTCGCGGCCTGCTGCTCGACGGTCTGCGTCAGCCCGAGGACCTTCGACTCGAGCTCGGTGATCATCACGGTCTTCTCGTCCAGGGAGGCCTTCATCTCGACGATGAGGCGCTCCATCGAGGTCAGCTTCCCTTCGAGCTCGGTGACCTTCTGGCCGGAGGCCTTCGCCCTGGCGAGGGCGTCCTTCTTCTCCTGCTCGAGCTTCGCGAGCTTCTTGAGGTTCTCCTGGATCGCCGCCTTGATCGTGTCGATCTCGGTCTTCAGCTCGTCCCGGCGGGTGCTGCGCGGCTTCCCTTCCTGGACGACCTCGATCGAGCTGCGGACGATCTGGAGCTCCTTGGCGCGCAGCTCCTCGAGGCTCTTGGCTACCTCGTCGAGCGTCGCCTGCATCTCGGTGCTCTCGACGCCGGCCGAGGTGAGCTGCCCCTCGAGCTGCTGCTTCTCCTGCGAGAGCTTCTGGTTGTCGGTCTTCAGCTGCTCGATTTCCTTCTTCCATCCGCAGCCGCCGAGAGCGAGTGCGGCGGCGAGGATCCCTGCGAAGGCGAGGCGCGTCGCGGTGATCCCGTGGGTCATGGTCTTCCTCCTCTGAG
>CAZNSS010000827.1:0-1995 GCA_964575465.1 uncultured Holophagales bacterium
TCCTTCGCCGTCGCCGCGGCGACGGGCGCGCTCCTGATCGCGGCGCCGCAGGTTCCTCGGGCGACGCCGGCGGTGCCCTCCCCGGCTCCCTCCGTCGCCGACACCCTCCGCCCCCCGGAGCCCGTTTCCTCGCCGCTCGGCATCGTCGTCAGCGCCACGGCGGAGGCGTCGTGGGCGGGAGCGAGGATGCTCGAGGCGGGAGGGAACGCCGTCGACGCCGCCGTCGCAGCGGCCTTCGCGCTCGGCGCATCGGACCCCGGGGGCTCCGGCCTCGGCGGGCAGACCTGGATGGTGATCCGGCTCGCGTCGGGCGTCGAGCGTGCCCTCCTCTGCCCGTCGCGCACCCCGATGCGAATCGACCGCGCGCGCGTGAACGCCGCGCGCCGGAAGACCGAACTCTGGGGGCCGATGGCGTCCGGGATCCCGACGTCCGTCGCGACCCTCGACCACGCCCTCCGCCAGTACGGGACGCTCCCCTTCGCCCGGGTCCTCGGGCCCGCCATCGAGATCGCCGAAGGGGGTTATGCGATCCACGCGTTCGAGCGCAGCTACCTCGGCGACTACAAGCACCGGCTCTGGGACTCGGAGGTCCTCCTCCCCGTCTTCCTGACGGGGCCGCCGGGCGAATCGGGCTACCCCGAGCCGGCGCCGGTCGGGACGTGCGTTTCCCTTCCGGGCCTGGGCGGCACGCTCCGCCGCCTCGCGGCTGCCGGGGCCGCGGATTTCTACTCGGGAACGATCGCCGCGACGCTCGACAGGGAGACTCGCGCCGCGGGCGGCTTCGTCACGAAGGCGGACCTCGTCCGGATCCCCGCCACCGTCCTCGACGTCGCGCCGGTGCGGGGCGTCTACCGGGGACGGACGGCGCTCTCCGTCCCTTCGCCGGCCGGGGGAAGCGCTCTCGTCATGGCGCTCCAGATCCTCGACGCCCTCCCGTCCGAGACCCTCGCGAAGCCGGGGCTCGAGCGCGGCCACGCGATCGTCGAGGCGGTGCGTCTCGCGCGCGCCGAGGCGGGACTGCGAAGGCTCGCCGGCGAGGTGACCGAGGGGCCGGTCCTCTCCGAGTGGCTCACGCCGGGCTGGGCGGCGTCGCAGGCCGCGCGGATCCGGCCGGGCAAGGCGATCCCGCAGGAGGAGCTCCTGCAGGGCGGGGCGGCCTTCCCGCCGGACCGCGGAACGACGCACGTCTCGGTCGTCGACGCGGCGGGCAACGCCGTCTCTCTCACCCAGAGCCTGGGGCGCTACTACGGGGCGGCCTGGGCGGCCCCGAGCCTCGGTTTCCCTCTCAACTCCTTCGTCGAGACGCTCGAGTCGAACGACCGGAGCTCGCCCGCGTTCCTCGGGCCCGGATCCGCGGCCCCCGTTCCCGTCGCCCCGCTCGTCCTCGTGCGCGACGGCCGGGTCGTCCTCGTCGCGGGAACCGGGGGGAGCAGCCGGATCCAGTCGATCCTCCTCAACTTCCTCTCGGCGCTCTTCGACGGTGGCGACGGGAGGGCCGAGGCCTACGCCCGGCCGCGCGTCCTCTGGGAGGACGACAGCGCCGGCCCGCGCGTCATGCTCGAGATCGCGCCGCCGTTCGGGCCGGACTCCGTCGCGTCGCTGAAGGCGATGGGCTACGGCAGGGTCTTCGCGCTCGGGGCGCCGAGCCGCGACACCCCCGTCTTCGGCGGCATCCACGCGGTCTTCCGCGACGAGGCGAGAGGCTCCTGGGTCGGGTTCGTCGACGGACGGCGCCCGGGTGCCTGCGCCGCGCCCTCGCGCATCGTCCGGCCGCCGCTGTGACGCTGGCGCTCCGCCCGCTGCCGGGCGGAGCGCGGCTCCCTCAGCGCGACAGCTCCTCGTAGAGCGTCAGGAGCGCCTGCGTCCCCTCCTCGCCCCGCCCCTTCGCCTCGAGCGCCGAGAGGAGCTGGTGGACGAGCGCGGCGGCGGGGAGCGGAACCCCGTTCGCGCGCGCGGCCTTCAGGACGATCGCGAGGTCCTTCTGCTGGTGCTTGA
>CAZNSS010000828.1:0-1990 GCA_964575465.1 uncultured Holophagales bacterium
GGGTCGGTGCTCGAGGAGGAAGAAGCCGTCCTTCTCGGGCGGGACGTCGGAGAGGCGCTCCCACGGCGCGAGCGCGAGCCCGTCGGGGAGGCGCCCGTCCGGGCTGCGGAACGCCGTGAAGGCGAGCGGCTCGGAAGAGGCGGGGCGGAGCCTCGCGACGACGTCCTTGGAGAGAGGGACGTCGCTTCCGCTGAAGCGGGCGGTCTTCCCGGTGATGGCGAGCGGGAGGGCGGAGGAGGGCGTGTCGAGGAAGGACCCGTCCTCGAGCGTCACGGTCACCTCGAGGCTTCCGGCGCTCGTCGGCTCTCCCTCGCCCGGGCGGAGAGGGATCCGGACCTCGCCGACGCCGTCAGCCCACGGGACCTCCTCCTGGTACTGCATCTCGAGGCGCTTCGTCCCCCAGCCCGGGATCGGCGCGACCTTCACCGAGAAGACGGCGCCGCCCGAGGGACGCTGCCCGCCGCCTCCCACCGAGTCGTCCTCCTCGCCCTGCTGCAGGAGGCCCGGGTCGATCCGCCGGGTCGTCAGCTGCTCGTAGATCGCGCGAGCCCGCTTCTTCTCGACGATGACGCCGGGAATCCGGACCAGGCCGTCCCACACCGCGAAGTCGCCGACCGCGCCGGAAGGGGAGAGGCGGAATCGCCAGGTCCCTTCCTGCACCTCGCCCGTGTGGTTCTCGAAGACCTGCCGCACGTTCACGCGGGCGGTCCCGCGCGCGATGCCGACGTCCACCGTCATCTCGCGCAGCGAGAGGACGCGCGGGTCGGGGCGCCCGGTCGACGTCGGCACGAGGAGCCCGGTCTGCGCGGACGCCGGGATCGTGGCGAGGAGGAGGAGGAGCGGGGCGGCTCGTTTCATCGTGTCTCCGGCAGGGCGTCGGCCGGCAGGCGGAGGAGGCCCTCCGAGGTGCCGACGAAGAGAAGGTCGGGAGACTCCCTCGGGAAGGCCGCGAGGGAGAAGACGTCGGGAGAGGGAAGCGGAATCTCGACGCGGGCGAAGCGCGACCTCGATCGGTCGGAGCACCAGACCCCGGACCCCTGCGTTCCCGCGCAGAGGCGGCCGTCGGGGAGGCCGAGGAGGGCGCCGGCGTTCACCTTGAGCCCGCGCGTCTCGGGGAAGCTCTCCCACGACGGACCCCCGTCGCGCGGGCGGCGGACCGCGAGGCCGCCGCCGTAGGTCGCGACCCAGAGGCCGTCCGGAAGCGGGAGGAGCGCGGTGACCCACGGGTGCGGGAGCTTCCCCTCTCCCGGGAGGACCCGCTCGGTGACGCGACGCTGCTCGACGCGGCCGAGCCCGGACGGCGTGCCGACCCAGAGCGCGTCTCCCTCCGCGGCGAGCGCGTAGGCCTGGTTTCCCGGGAGGCCGTGGAAGGCCGACAGGAGACGCCGCTCGGGCAGGAGAACGCCCTGGCCGAAGCCGATGACGACCCCCGATCCCGTCGAGGCGAGGGAGAAGGCCGCGCCGGCTCCCTGGATCGGACGAGCCACGCCTCCCTCGACGCGGAAGGCGCCGCGGAGGGTCGCGGCCCAGAGGGCGCCTCCAGCGGGCAGGAGCGCGTTCACGCCCCAGCCGGCTCCCGAGGGGACCGGCGTCGCGCGGAGGGGCGTGCCCCTCGG
Organism: uncultured Holophagales bacterium; assembly: GCA_964575465.1. Lineage (GTDB taxonomy): Bacteria > Acidobacteriota > Thermoanaerobaculia > UBA5066 > UBA5066 > UBA5066. Next base: position 1,617 of record CAZNSS010000828.1, read on the forward strand.
GTCGGCCGACGCGAGTCCGCCGTCGAAGAAGCCGAGCCAGAGCCGCGCCCCGTCTGCGGCGAGGGCGTTCACGTGGGGAAGAGGAAGCGTCGCACGCGTCTCGCGGACGAGGAGGAACCCGCGCGCGGGATCGAAGCGATGCAGTCCCGAGGGGCCGTCTGCGAGGAGCCGGCCGGAGGCGACGAAGAGGCGGCCGAAGCGTTCCGGTGCGGCGGTCTCGTGCCGGGAGCCGTCGGGGAGGAGCGCGGAGACGCGGGGAGGGGAGTCCGGCGGCACGAAGCGGAACGCTCCATCCCAGGCGACCGCCGCCGTCGCGTCGGCCCCGCGCGGGAGCGGCGCCAGGCTCTTCGCGTCGAGCGGCCCGCGCGCCGCTC
>CAZNSS010000829.1:0-1988 GCA_964575465.1 uncultured Holophagales bacterium
ACTACGGATCAAAAGGTTGGGGGTTCGAGTCCTCCTGGGCGCACCACTTAATCCCCTTCGGACAGAGAGACTTCGCCGTAGCCGGCCCCGGGAAACCGGGGCCGTTTCGATTCCCGCGGCACGCGGGATCTCACCCCGGTAACCGAAGGCCGCGAGAAGGGCGGGTGATGACCCGGATCAGCCCGAGAGTCGTGGGCAGGCGCGCCGCACCCCCTTGCTAGACTGCCGGTTCGGTTCCTGAAGCGACGGCTCCCCGCGGGGCAGCCGGGGGTGCGGATGAACGGACACCTCTCCCGGGCGCGGCAGTACCTCCTGGCGGGGGTGTCGTACGCGATCCCGTTCGTGGCCGCCGGCGGCATCCTCATCGCGGCCGCGATCGCGACCGTCCCGATGACCGCGACGGGGCCCGACTTCTCGAACGCGCCGTTCCAGAAGACGCTCCTCGACATCGGCTCGGCGGCCTTCTCGCTCCTCGTCCCGGTCCTCGCCGGGTACATCGCGTTCGGCATGGCCGACCGCCCCGGCCTCGCCCCAGGCTTCGTCGGCGGGGCGATCGCGGCACAGGTGGGCGCGGGCTTCCTCGGCGGGATCGTCGCGGGGCTCCTCGCGGGGTTCGTCGTCCTGGGCGTCAGGAAGCTCCGGGTGCCGTCGTTCCTGCGGCCCGTCATGCCGATCCTCGTCATCCCGGTCGCGGGCTCGGTCGTCGTCGGATTCCTGATGTTCCGTGTCGTCGGGGTCCCGATCCAGCAGCTCATGGCGTCGCTCTCGGGCTGGCTCCGGGAGATGAGCACCGGGTCGAGCGTCGTCCTCGCCCTCGTCCTCGGGGCGATGATCGCGTTCGACATGGGCGGCCCCGTGAACAAGGTCGCGTTCTTCTTCGGCGCGGCGATGATCAAGGAAGGGAACGTCGCGGTCATGGGCGCGTGCGCCGCGGCGATCTGCGTCCCGCCGCTCGGGCTGGGGCTCGCGACGCTCCTCGGTCGGAGGCTCTGGAGCGAGGAGGAGCGCGACGCCGGGTGGGCGGGCCTCGCGATGGGAATGATCGGGATCACCGAGGGGGCGATTCCCTTCGCCGCGGCCGACCCGGTCCGCGTCATCCCGACGATCATGGCCGGCTCGGCTGTCGCGGCGGTCGTCGCGACGCTCGGCGGGGTGGGCGACCACGCCCCGCACGGCGGGCCCATCGTCCTGCCGGTCGTCGACAACCGGCTCGCGTACGTCGCGGCGATCGTGGCCGGCTCGCTGACGGTGGCGCTCCTCATCAACGCGCTGAAGAAGCTCGCTTCGGCCCGGAAGGGCCGGGAGGCGGAATGAAGATCGTCGCCGTGACGGCGTGTCCCACGGGGATCGCCCACACCTACATGGCCGCGGAGCGGCTCGAGAAGGCCGCGAGGAAGCTCGGTCACTCCATCAAGGTCGAGACGCAGGGAGCGATGGGGATCGAGAACGCGCTTTCGGCCGCGGACGTGAAGGGGGCCGACGTCGTCGTCCTCGCGGCGGGCATCCCGGTCCGCGACCGGGAGCGATTCGACGGCAAGCGCGTCGTCGAGGCCGCGGTCCAGGAGGCGATCCGGAATCCGGAGGGGATACTGGCCTCCCTCGGAGGCTGAGGACGCGCCGTGACCGTCGAGATCTCCTTCCCGTTCCCGCTCCGGGGCGGCCTCCACGCCCGCCCCGCGAGCCGGCTGCAGGAGGAGGTCTCGCGCTTCCGCTCCGTCGTGACGTTCCTGAACCGGGCGAACAGCGCCGGCGCGAGCGCGCGAAGCGTGCTGGGGCTCGTCGCGACGAGGACGGGCCACGGCGAGCCGTGCGTCCTGCACGTCCAGGGGGAGGACGAGGCGGCAGCGGCGGAAGCCCTCCGACGATTCGTGAAGAAGGTGCTCCCGGGGCTCGACGAGGCGCCGGCGGCGAGGGCCTCGACGGGCGGTCCCCTCCCGCGGGCGCTCGCCGTCCCGGGGGCGCGGCCCGAAGCGCGGATCGGCGCTGCG
>CAZNSS010000830.1:0-1987 GCA_964575465.1 uncultured Holophagales bacterium
CGGCTTCTGGCAGCCGATGGACACGCTCCGCGAGAAGCGGCTGCTCGAGGAGCTCTGGGCGAGCGGGCACGCGCCGTGGAAGGTCTGGCCGTGAGCCCGTTCGAAGGGCGCGCCGTCCTCGTCACCGGCGGCACCGGTTTCATCGGTTCGTGGCTCGTCGCGCGACTCCTCGACCTCGGCGCGCGGGTGACGCTCCTCGTCCTCGACCGCGACCCCTCGTCCGCGCTGATCCGGGGCGGTCGGATCGGGGCCTGCCGGGTCGTCGACGGGAGGCTCGAGTCGATCGACGACGTCGAGCGCGCCCTCCTCGCGAGCGAGGCCGAGGTCGTCTTCCACCTCGGCGCGCAGGCGCTCGTCCTCCCCGCCCTCGAGGCGCCGCTGCTGACGCTCGAGGCGAACGTGCGCGGCACCTACAACCTCCTCGAGGCCTGCCGCCGGCACCCCAGAGGGCTTTCCGCCGTCGTCGTCGCCTCGAGCGACAAGGCCTACGGCGAGGCCCCCGTCCTCCCCTACACCGAGGAGATGCCGGTCGCGGGACGCCACCCCTACGACGTCTCGAAAAGCTGCGCCGACCTCCTCGCCCGGGCGTACGCGCACACGTACGGCCTCCCGGTCACCGTGGCGCGCTGCGGGAACGTCTACGGTGGCGGCGACCTCGCCTGGAGCCGGATCGTCCCGGGAACGATCCGCTCGGTCCTCCGCGGCGAGCGCCCGGTGATCCGCTCCGACGGTCGCTACACGCGCGACTACATCCACGTCGACGACGTCGTCGAGGCCTACCTCGCCCTCGCCGCGGCGACGGGCGGCACGGCGAAGAGGGGCGACGTCTTCAACTTCGCCCCCGGCGCCCCGGCGTGCGTCCGCGAGATCGTCGACCTCCTCCTCGCGATCCTCGGCCGAGGGGACCTCGAGCCGGTCGTCCTCGACTCCGCACGCGCGGAGATCCGCGACCAGTCGCTCGACGCCGGCAAGGCGCAGCGCCTCCTCGGGTGGCAACCGCGCCTCGCGCTGCGCGAGGGGCTCGAGCGGACGATCCCCTGGTACCGCGCGTACCTCGGGGCGGCGTGAGCGGCGACGAGCTCAGGGGAAGGATCCTCGCCCTCGTCGGCGACTACGCCGCGGCCGAGTGGCCCGGGCGGGAGTTCGTCCCCGGCGAGACGCTCGTCCCCGTCAGCGGCCGCGTCTTCGACGGCGACGACGTCCGCGAGCTCGTCGACGCCTCCCTCGACTTCTGGCTGACGGCGGGCCCGCGCGCGAACGACTTCGAGAAGGGGCTCGCGGAGGCCACCGGCGCCCGCCGCGCGCTCCTCGTCAACTCGGGCTCGTCCGCGAACCTCCTCGCGGTCACCGCGCTCACCGCCCCCGAGCTCGGCGAGCGGCGCCTCGTCCCGGGCGACGAGGTCCTCACCTGCGCCGCCGGCTTCCCGACAACGGTCGCTCCGATCGTCCAGAACGGGCTCGTCCCCGTTTTCCTCGACGTCGAGGTCCCGACCTACGACGCCGACCTCTCCCTCCTCGAGGAGGCGACGGGGCCGCGGACGAAGGCGATCGTCCTCGCTCACACGCTCGGCAACCCCTTCGACCTCGACCGGGTGACGGCGTGGGCTCGCGAGCGCGGGCTCTTCGTCGTCGAGGACTGCTGCGACGCCCTCGGCGCGACCTGGAAGGGGCGCCCGGTCGGGAGCTTCGGCGACCTCGCGACGCTCAGCTTCTACCCGGCCCACCACGTCACGACGGGCGAGGGGGGCGCCGTCCTCACCTCCGACCCGGTCCTCAGGAAGGTGGTCGAGTCGCTCCGCGACTGGGGACGCGACTGCTGGTGCGAGCCGGGCGCGTCCGACACGTGCGGGAAGCGCTTCGGCTGGACGATCGGCGAGCTGCCGTCCGGCTACGACCACAAGTACGTCTACTCGCGCCTCGGCTACAACCTGAAGGCGACGGACCTCCAGGCCGCGATCGGCGTCGCGCAGCTGCGCAAGCTCCCCCG
>CAZNSS010000831.1:0-1984 GCA_964575465.1 uncultured Holophagales bacterium
CCGCCCTGCGGCGGGACGTTCGTGACCGTCCCCTCGAGGATCTTCAGGAGGGCCTGCTGGACCCCCTCGCCCGAGACGTCGCGCGTGATCGACGGGTTCTCCCCCTTGCGGGCGATCTTGTCGATCTCGTCGATGTAGACGATGCCGCGCTCGGTCTTCTCCTTGTCCTGCCCCGCCGCCTGGTAGAGCTTCAGGATGATGTTCTCGACGTCCTCGCCGACGTAGCCCGCCTCGGTGAGCGTCGTCGCGTCGGCGATCGTGAACGGCACCGAGAGCATCTTGGCGAGGGTCTGGGCGAGGAGCGTCTTCCCGGTGCCCGTCGGCCCGATGAGAAGGATGTTCGACTTCTGGAGCTCGACGTCGAGCTTGCGGTTCCGCTCGAAGTAGTCGATCCGCTTGTAGTGGTTGTAGACCGCGACGGCGAGCTTCTTCTTCGCCTGCTCCTGGCCGACCACGTACTCGTCGAGGAACTCCTTGATCTCGCGGGGCTTGGGGAGCTTCGACTCGGGCTTGGCCTGGTCGAGCACCCGGTCCTCGGCGATGATGTCGAGGCAGATGTCGACGCACTCGTCGCAGATGTAGACCGTCGGCCCCGCGATGAGCTTCTTCACGTCGCGCTGCGACTTGTTGCAGAAGCTGCAACGGAGGACTTCGCCGGGGCCGGTTTTCTTCGTCATCCCTGAGTGGATCCTTCCCGGGGGAATTCTAGCGCCCCCGGCCGCCGGGGGCCGATTCCGGCCGGGACGTCAGTCCCGGTTCCGGAGCACCATGTCGATGAGGCCGTACTCGCGCGCGGCCTCGGCCTCGAAGATGTTGTCGCGATCGGTGTCCTGCTCGATCCTCTCGAACGGCTGGCCGGTGTGGGTCGCGAGGATCTCGTTGAGCCGCTTCTTCATACGGACGAGGTCCCGGGCGTGGATCTCGATGTCCGAGGCCTGCCCCTCGAGGCCGTAGGCGAGCGGCTGGTGGATCAGGACGCGCGCGTTCGGCAGCGCGGCCCGCTTCCCCTTCTTGCCCCCGGCGAGGAGGACGGCTCCCATGGAGGCCGCCTGGCCGAGGCAGTAGGTCGCCACGTCGGGCTTCACGTACTGCATCGTGTCGTAGATCGCGAGGCCGGCCGTGACCGACCCGCCCGGGCTGTTGATGTAGAGGGTGATGTCCTTCTCGGGGTTCTCGGCCTCGAGGAAGAGCATCTGCGCGATGACGAGGTTCGCGACCTCGTCGTTGATCGCGGTGCCGAGGAAGATGACGTTGTCCTTCAGGAGCCGGGAGTAGATGTCGTACGCCCTCTCCCCCCGGTTCGTCTGCTCGATCACCATCGGGACCAGCATCGGTCTCCTCCTCTACCCTCTCTGGGCTCAGGAAGCCGCGACGGCTTCCGTGAGGAGCAGCTCGACGGCCTTGTCGATGCGGAGCTCTTCGCGGATCCCGTCGAGGCGGTCGTTCTTGACGAGCTGCGACTTGAGCTCGCCGAAGGAGGCGCCCATCGAGCGGGCCCGCCGCTTCAGGTCGGCGTCGAGCTCGGTGTCGCTCACCTCGAGCTTCTCGGCGTCGGCGATCGCGTCGAGAAGGAGGTACTCCTTGACGCGGCGGAGGGCCGCCGGGCGGGCCTCTTCCCGAAGCTTGTTCCAGTCGAGCTTCGCCTCCTTCAGGTCCATCCCCTGGGAAGCGAGGAAGCGGGCGTACTGCTGGAGCGAGGAGTCGATCTCGGCCGTGACCATCGTCTCGGGCGCGTCGACCGGATTCAGGGCGAGGAGCGCGTCGAGGACGGCCCGGCGCCTCTTCTCCTTCAGCGCCTGCTCCTTCTCCCGCATCAGGCTCTTGACCAGCTCGGCCTTCAGCATCTCCATCCCGGCCCCCTCGGGAGCCTCGCCCTCGCGGGGCGTCAGGACCTGGCGGGCGAGCTCGTCGTCCCACTCCGGCAGGACCCGCTTCTTGATGGCGTGGAGCTGCACGTGGTAGAGGACCGACTTGCCGGCGAACT
>CAZNSS010000832.1:0-1982 GCA_964575465.1 uncultured Holophagales bacterium
GCCTCTATGGAAGCCCGCGACTACAAGGACACGCTCCACCTCCCGAAGACCTCCTTCCCGATGAAGGCGGACCTGCCGAAGCGGGAGCCGGAGCGGCTCCGCCGGTGGATCGACTCCGGCCTCTACGAGACCGTCCTCGAGGCCCGCCGCAAGGCGGGGGCCCCGCGCTACATCCTCCACGACGGACCGCCCTACGCCAACGGGCACATCCACATCGGGACGGCGCTCAACAAGATCCTGAAGGACATCGTCGTCCGGTCGAAGAACCACGCCGGCTTCGAGGCCCCCTACGTCCCCGGCTGGGACTGCCACGGACTGCCCATCGAGCTGAAGGTCGACAAGGAGCTCGGCGCAAAGAAGCGCGAGATGTCGCCCGTGACGTTCCGGCAGGCCTGTCGCGAGTACGCCCAGAAGTGGGTCGTCGCGCAGCGGGAGGACTTCCAGCGCCTCGGCATCCTCGGCGCCTGGGAAGCCCCCTACCGGACGATGGACTACGGCTACCAGGCGACGATCGCCCGGTCGTTCGGCGAGTTCCTCGCCAAGGGGCTCGTCACGTTCGGCTTCAAGGCGGTCCTCTGGTGCGTCCAGTGCAAGACGGCCCTCGCCGAGGCCGAGGTGGAGTACGAGGACCGCAAGGACGCCTCGATCCACGTCGCGTTCCCGATGCCGGTGACCGAATCGCTCCGCGCCCTCTGGGGCGAAGCGCTGGCCGCGGAGTCCGAGCTCTTCGCCGTCATCTGGACGACGACCCCGTGGACCCTTCCGGCGAATCGTGCGGTCTGCCTCGGCCCCGAGATCCCGTACGTCCTCGCCCGGCGCGCCTCCGAGCCGTCGAAGCTCTACCTCCTCGCCGCACCTCTCGTCGAGGCGACGGCGAAGGCGCTCGGCTGGGCCGACCTCGCGGCCGTCCCCGGCACCACCCGCAAGGGCGCCGACGTCGAGATGGCCCGCCCCACCTACCGGCGGCCCTTCGACGTCGACGGCGTCTCGTTCGGCTTCCTCCTCGGCGAGCACGTCTCGACCGACGACGGCACCGGGCTCGTCCACACCGCCCCCGGCCACGGCCGCGAGGACCACGACGTCGTCAAGCGGAGCGGCCACCCGGTGGACGACCCCGCCCTCTGCCCCGTCGACCCGGCCGGCTTCTACGACGACCACGTCCCCGAGCCGCTGCGCGGCAAGCGGGTCGTCGCGGCGAAGTCGCCCGAGCTCGACGCGAACCGCGCGGTCCTCGCCCTCCTCGAGGCGGGCGACCCGTCGGGCGCGCGCCTGCTCGGCCGGTCCGACGTCACCCACAGCTACCCCCACTGCTGGCGCTGCAAGAGCCCGGTCGTCTTCCGGGCGACCCACCAGTGGTTCATCGACCTCGGCGCCCTCCGCGACAAGGCCCTCACCGAGATCCGCGAGAAGGTCGAGTGGGTCCCGGCGTTCGGCGTCAACCGGATCGGGGCGATGGTCGAGAACCGCCTCGAGTGGACGATCTCGCGCCAGAGGCTCTGGGGCTCCCCCATCACGATCCTCCGCCCCGTCGAGCCGCGCGACGACTTCGAGTACTACCCCTCCGCCGACGACCCGGCCGAGCTGAAGCTCTTCTTCGATCACCTCGTCGCCATCTTCGAGCAGCACGGCGCCGACGCCTGGTGGGACGAGGAGAACTTCCCCGCCGAAGCCTTCGTCCCCCCGGCGTCGAGGTGGAAGGGCGTCGCCTTCGAGAAGGTGAAGGACATCCTCGACGTCTGGTTCGACTCCGGCGTCTCCCATGCCGCCGTCCTCGGGACGTCGGCCTACGGCATCCCGTCGCCCTACGCCGAGGGCCAGGGTGCGCCGGTGCTCTACCTCGAGGGGCACGACCAGCACCGCGGCTGGTTCCAGTCGTCGCTCCTGACGGCGGTCGCCCTCCACGGGAAGGCCCCCTACGACACCGTCGTCACGCACGGCTTCGTCGTCGCGGGCGACGGCCGGAAGATGTCGAAGTCGATGGG
>CAZNSS010000833.1:0-1981 GCA_964575465.1 uncultured Holophagales bacterium
TCCGGTCCGTCGTCCCCTCGCTCGTCGGCGGCTTCCCGACCTTCCCCGGCAGCGGGCGGCCCGAGACCTTCGCGACGCGACTCGGCTTCGTCAGCCTCTCCGCCGCCCCGGCCACCTTCGTCCTCTCGTACCGCGACCTCGAGAGCGGGGAGACCGTCACAAGGACGGTCGACGTCCCCGGGAGGTCCACCGTCGAGTACGAGGACGCCGTCGTCGAGCTCTTCGGCCTTGCGGCCGGGAGCCGGTCCCAGGGACCGCTCTTCGTCGACTCGACGCCGAACGGGCTCCTCTTCTGCGAGGTCTACTCGGCGACGCCGGAGGGGCAGCTCGGGGACGCGCTTCCCGTCGTCTCCGTCCCGGGGACGGCGCTCACCGGCCAGGACTCTGTCACGCCGCTCTTCGCCGACGGCCTCGAGCAGTCGACGGCCCCCGGGACCGGGACGCGCTCGAACCTGATCCTCAACGAGGTGAACGGCCGCGAGGCGCGCGTCACCGTCCGCCTCTACGAGGCCTCGAACCGGACGCAGGCGATCGCCGAGAGGGACGTCGTCCTCTCTCCGCTCCAGAAGCTCCAGCTCTCGACCGTCTTCCGCGAGCTGGGGCTCGATTCGGAAGAGCGCCGGAAGGACCGGACGAACGTCCTCGTCTCGGTGACGGCGGCCCCGGGCACCGAAGGGCTCGTCTCAGCCGTCGTGACGCGGATCGACAACCAGACCGGGGACACGCGGAACGTCCTCCTCACGCCGACGGGAGGCGTCGCGGGCGCCGGGGGCGTGACGATCGGCTTCTGAGCCGATACGGCAGCCTGGCTCGACTTCCTTGCGACCTTTTCTCGAATTACCGGCCCGCATCGAATATGCTCGGGACACCAACCGGAATCGGGAACGCGAGGGAGGACCTGTATGCCCAAGAAGGACTGGCTGACGACTCTTCTGCTGTCGATCTTCCTCGGAGGGCTCGGGGTAGACCGCTTCTACCTCGGGTACACGGGCCTCGGGATCCTGAAGCTCCTCACCTGCGGCGGCCTCTGGATCTGGTACATCGTCGACATCATCATGATCGCGACCGGGAAGATGAAGGACGCCCAGGGGAACGAGCTTCTGAAGAAGTAGCGTGTTCCCGCCGGACATCGCGCGGAGGCTCCGGGGGCGACGGACCCAGGCGCTCCTCTCTCTCGGGGCCTTTTCCCTGGTGCTTCTCGTCCTCGTCTTCGTCGACCCGCGGACGGCGCCCTTCGCGCCGCGTTGCCCCCTCCGCTGGGCCACGGGGCTCTTCTGCCCCGGCTGCGGAACGGGACGGGCACTCCACGCCCTCGTCCACGGCGACCTTGCCCGCGCGCTCCGGCTCAACGCGCTGGCGGTCGCCGCGATCCCGGTCTTCCTCGGACTGGCGCTGCGCGCGGCCCTCCGACCGGAGGAGCGGCTCCCGGTTCCGCCCATGTGGCTCCAGGTCGCGCTCTTCGCGATCCTCGCCTTCGTCCTCGTCGCGCGGAACCTGCCGTTCGAGCCGTTCGCGTCCTGGGCGCCGCGGTAGGGCGCGGCACGGACCGACGGATCCGCCGGCGACGGACGTCCACCATTTCGCTATCCTCCCCGGCTGGCGCGCGCGTTCCACAGGACCCGGCGCCCGGGGGGACTCCATGACCGACACCGCACGCCTCGTCGACGTCGCCTCGCGGGTTCCGCGCCCGGCCGTCGCGACCTCGTCCGAAGCGGAGGAGCGCGCGTTCGTCGACCGGCTGAGGAGCCGGGTCGTCGGCGCGTCCGCGAGGATCCCGACGCCCTCGGGCGAGAAGCCGCTCCGCTACTTCGACTTCATCGCCTCGGGCCGCTTCCACGCCGACGTCGAGGAGGAGCTCGCCGAGAAGGTCCTCCCCTTCATGGCGAACACCCACACCGAGAGCAACCACACCGGCCGCCTGATGACGCGCTACTACGAGAACGCCTTCGCGAAGATCGCCGGCTACGTCGGCGCCTCGAAG
>CAZNSS010000834.1:0-1979 GCA_964575465.1 uncultured Holophagales bacterium
GTCGGACTACGCGGACCTCGCCACCGAGACCACCGTGAACGAAGAGACCCAGCCTGCGGTCCCGGCCGCCGAGCCGGCTGCGGCGCCCGCCGCCCCCGCCGCCGCGCCCGCGCCTGCCGCCGCCGCGCCCGCGCCGACGGAGACGCCCCGCATCTCGATCGAGGAGTTCTTCAAGGCGGACCTGCGCGTCGCCGAGGTCCTCGCCGCCGAGAAGGTCGAGAAGTCGAAGAAGCTGATGAAGCTGAGGGTCCGGATCGGCGAGGAGGAGCGGACGCTCGTCGCCGGCATCGCGACCGCCTACGGGCCCGAGCAGCTCGTCGGGCGGAAGGTCGTCGTCGTGGCGAACCTCCAGCCGGCGAAGCTGATGGGGATCGAGTCGAACGGGATGGTCCTCGCGGCGTCGCTCCCGGGCACGGGCGAGCCCTCGCTCCTCGCCGTCGACCCTTCCGTCCCCTCCGGCACGAAGGTGAAGTGAGCGAGCGGCCCTGGCGGCCGCCCACCGTTTCCGTCCGCTATCCTCCGCGAGATGATCGAGCTCGCCGACTCCCACGGCCACGTGACGATGGTCTTTTCGGGCCCGGAGGCCCGCTGGCCGACGCGCGCCGCGACGGACGTGGAAGTCGCCGGGCAGGTCGCCCGGGCGCGCGACGCGGGGGTGACGCGGATCCTCGTGCCGGCGACGACCCTCGAGGACGCCCCCCGCGCCGTCGAGGTGGCCGAGCGCTTCGACGGCGTGTACGCCGCCGTCGGCGTCCACCCGCACGAGACGAAGGGCTTCGACGAGGACCGCGTGATCCCGGCGCTCGAGCGGCTCGCGGCCTCCGCGAAGGTCGTCGCGATCGGCGAGATCGGGCTCGACTACTTCTACGACCACTCGCCGAAGGACGACCAGAAGCGGGCGCTCGTCGCGCAGCTGGAGCTGGCGGAGCGCCTCGGCCGGCCCGTCCTCCTCCACAACCGCGAGTCGGAGGACGACCTCCTCGCGATCCTCGAAGGGGTGGCGAAGGGGAGCCCGGAGCGCCCGCGCGGTGTCTTCCACTCCTTCTGCGCCTCGACGGCGACGGGGGAGAGGGCGATCGCCCTCGGCTACCTCGTCAGCTACTCGGGGATGATCACGTTCCGCATGGCCGAAAACGTGAGGGATTCGGCGGCGGCCCTGCCCCTCTCGCAGATGCTCGTCGAGACGGACGCGCCGTACCTCGCTCCCGCGCCCTTCCGGGGGAAGCCGAACGAGCCGGCGCTCGTCGCGCGCACGGCGTCCCGTCTCGCCGAGGTGAAGGGGGTCTCCCCCGAGGAGGTCGGGCGGGCGACGACGGCGAGCTTCCGGCGGCTCTTCGGGACGCCGTGAGACGACGCCCGCCGCGTCCGCCCCGCCTCTCGATGGCCGACTTCGAGAAGCTCGTCGCCGAGGCCGTCGAGGGGCTTCCCCCCGAGTTCAAGCGGATGCTCGACAACGTCGTCATCGCCGTCGAGGAGGAGCCGGAGGAGGAGGACTACGTCGAGACCGACACCCCGGACGACGAGGAGCTCTTCGGGATCTACCGCGGGGCGATGCGGACCGAGGTCGGCTTCGACGGTCTCCCCGGGCTTCCCCCGCAGGTCGTCGTCTTCCGCGGCCCGATCCTCCGCACGTGCGCCTCGAACCGCGAGGCGGTCCACGAGATCCAGGACACCGTCCGCCACGAGCTCGGGCACTACTTCGGGCTCGAGGACGACGAGATGCCCTACTGAGGTCCCCGTCGTGGCCCAGCGTCGCCCGCTCCTCCTCGCCGCGCTGATCGCGACCGTCGTCGTCCTCGGCGTCCGCTCGGCCGCCTGGGCCGAGCGGGAGGCGTCACCCCTCTCGGACTGGCACCTCTGGATGGAGACGGACGAGCACGCGGCCGTCGCCTCCGCGGCCCGGATCGCCCGCGGAAACGTCCTCGACGATCCCGCCTACCGCCCGTGGTTCATGTGGCAGGCCCACTACGGCCCGCCCG
>CAZNSS010000835.1:0-1971 GCA_964575465.1 uncultured Holophagales bacterium
GCCTTCGCCCCCTCGCCCATCGAGATGACGATCTGCTTCCACGGCACCGTCGTCACGTCGCCCGCGGCGTAGATTCCCTTCGTCGAGGTCCGGCACTTCTCGTCGACGACGATCTCGCCGAAGCGGTTCACGTCGACGAGGCCGCGCACCATCCCGGAGTTCGGGGCGAGGCCGATCTGGATGAAGATGCCGTCGATCGGGATCGTCTTCTCCGCGTCGTTCGCGCGGTCCACGACCTTGATCCCCGTCACCTTCGTCCCGTCCCCGAGGATCTCCGCCGTCCGGTGGTTCACGATGACCTCCGTGTTCGGGAGCTTCTTCAGGTTGTCGACGAGGACCTTGTCGGCCTTCAGCTCCGCCATGAACTCGATCACGGTCACGTGCGCGCAGATTCCCGCGAGGTCGATCGCCGCCTCGATGCCCGAGTTCCCGCCGCCGATGACGACGACGTTCCGGTCCTTGTAGAAGGGCCCGTCGCAGTGAGGGCAGAAGGCGACGCCGCGGCCGATGTACTGCTTCTCGCCCGGGACGTTCAGCTCCCGCCACTGCGCGCCCGTCGCCACGATGAGCGCTTTCGCCAGGAGGGTCTCGCCCCCCGCGAGGCGGACCGTCTTCATCTCGCCGTTCTCGATCGTCTCGACGCGCCGGTTGTCGAGTACCTCGACCGGATAGGCCTTCATGTGCGCGAGGAGGTCCGCCGTGAGCTTCTTCCCCTCCGTGTGGATCGTGCCGATGAGGTTCTCGATGCCGACGGTCTGGGTGAGCTGGCCGCCCATCTCCTTCGCGACGAGCCCGGTGCGGAGCCCCTTGCGCGCGGAGTAGATCGCGGCCGAGGCGCCCGCCGGTCCGCCGCCGACGACGACGACGTCGTAGGGATCGCGGGCGGGGGCGGAGGAGACCGCCTCCGACGTCCCGGAGCCGTAGCGCTCCTCGAGCGCGTCGAGGAGCTCGGCGAGGCCGGCGCGGCCGACCGAGACCTGCGCGTTCTCGTGGACCGGCGAGATCACCGTCGGCACGCCCTGGATGCCGAGCTTCTCGACCTCGCCCTCGGCGAGGCCGCCGTCCACCATCTCGTGGACGAAGTCGGGGTGGATCAGCGCCATCTGGTTGAGCGCCTGCACCACCTCGGGGCAGTTGTGGCAGGAGAGGGAGACGAACGTCCGGATGCGGATGGGCCCCCTGAGGTTCCGGATCCGCGCCTGGATCCCCTCGTCGGGCTTCTTCCCCTGGCCCGCGGTGTTCAGGACCGCGAGCACGAGGGACGTGAACTCGTGGCCGCCCGGGACCCCCTTGAAGAGGATCGTGGCGCCCTTCCCCTCGACGCCGACCTCGAACGCGGGGATCGGGCTCGGCTCGCCTTCGACGCGGCGGACGATCCGCTGCGGGTTCGTCGCGGCGATGTCCTCGAGCATCGTCGTCAGCTCGTCCTGCTTCGGGTGGTCGGACGGGCGCTGGCGGAGGAGGACCGTGACCGGGAGGTCGCGGTAGATCTGCTGCAGCTGGGCGGCCAGGGAGGGTTCGAGCATTCGCGTCCTCGCTCTCGATGTTCTCTTCTCGGACGGTTCCAGGCTGGGTGCAGGACGGAGGCCCGGGCCGAAAGGCCCGGGCGCCGCCGTCCGCGCCCGTCAGGGATCAGATCTTGCCGACGAGGTCGAGGCTCGGCTTGAGGGTCTCCGCGCCCGGGGTCCACTTGGCGGGGCAGACCTCGCCGTCGTGGCTGGCGACGTACTGGGCCGCCTGGACCTTGCGGAGGAGCTCCTTGGCGTCGCGGCCGATGCCGTTGTCGTGGATCTCGACGATCTTGATCTTCCCCTCGGGGTTCACGACGAACGTGCCGCGATAGGCGAGGCCGGCCTCGTCGATGTGGACGCCGAACGCCTTCGAGAGGGCGTGCGTCGGGTCGGCGAGCATGACGTACTGGATCTTCTTGATCGTCTCGGAGGCGTCGTGCCACGCCTTGTGGGTGAAGTG
>CAZNSS010000836.1:0-1969 GCA_964575465.1 uncultured Holophagales bacterium
CCGGCAGAGCTTCGCCGAGGCGGGCTGGGACGCGTTCGTCGGCGTCCTCCCCGTCGGCATCGCCGCGGCGCTCGCGCTCCTCCTCGTCCTCCTCCTCCGCGTCGAGTCGCCCGCGAAGCGGGACCTCGGGAGGCTCGCGCTCGTCGCGGGGGCGGCGCTCGCGTTCGTCACCGTCGCGATCCCGCTCCAGCTCGACAAGGAGTGGATCACGATCGGCTGGGCCCTCGAGGCCGCGGCCCTCGCGTGGCTCTTCACGAAGGTCCCGCACCGCGGGCTCCTCTTCGCGTCGGCCGCCCTCTCGGGGGTCGTCTTCGCGAGGCTCGTCCTCAACGAGGCGGTCCTCTCGTACCACGCGCGGAGCGCGACGCCGATCCTGAACTGGTACCTCTACGCCTACCTCGTCTCGGCGGCGGCGCTCTTCGCCGCCGCGTGGTTCCTGAGGGAGACGGCGGACGAGCTCGCGGGAGGGAACGTCCGCGCCTCGTCCGCCCAGGTGACGCTCGGGACGATCCTCCTCTTCGCCCTCGTCAACATCCAGATCGCCGACTGGTTCGCGACGGGCCCGAACGTCGAGTTCCGGATCGTCGGCGGGTCGCTCGCGCAGGACCTCGCCTACACGCTCGCCTGGGCCGTCTTCGCCGTCGGGCTCCTCGCGGCGGGCATCGCGGGCAGGAGCCGCGCCGCGCGCATCACGGCGATCGCGCTGCTCGTCGTGACGGTCCTCAAGGCGTTCCTCCACGACCTCGCGCGCCTCGGCGGGCTCTACCGCGTCGCCTCGTTCGTCGGCCTCGCGATCTCCCTCGCGCTCGTCGCGGTCGTGCTCCAGAAGTTCGTCCTCGCGCCCCGGGAGAAGGAATGACGACCACCCGACGCGTCCTGTCCCTCGTCCTCGCGGCCGCCGCGCTCTCCGCCGCCGCGGAGGAGGGCGTCCGCACGACCGCGACCCCGTCCTTCCGCTTCACGCGGACGGTCACGCCCGGCGCCACCGGCCCGAACCGTCTCTGCGTCGACGGCGTGCTCCTCTCCGGCTCCGCCGCGCGCTCCGGGCCCGCGTTCCTCTCCGACCTGCGCCTTTTCGGGGCCGACGGGCGGGAGGTGCCGTACCTCCTCGTGTCGCCGCCCCGGAAGGAGCCGGCCTGGGCCCGCGCCTCGGTCCTTCCGATCCCGGAGACGAAGAGCGCGAGCGGCTTCGAGGCGGACCTCGGCGGGCTCCGGCGGATCGACCGCCTCCGCGTCGCGGGGCTCCCCGCGCCGTTCCTGAAGCGCCTCCGTCTCGAGGGGAGCGGCGACCGGGCGCGATGGACCGTCCTCGCGGAGGAGGGTTCGCTCTTCGACCTTCCCGAGGAAGGCCTCTCGCGGACCGAGATCGCCTTCCCCGAGGGCGAGCACCGCTGGCTCCGCCTCGCGTGGAACGACGCGAAGAGCGGCCGCGTGCCCCTCCCCGGGCGGGTCGAGGCGCGCCTCGCCGGGTCCGGCGGCCCCCCCGAGCCGCTACGCGAGGCGGTATTGTTCGAGCGGCGCGCGAGCGAGCCGCGACGGAGCCGGTTCCGGCTGGCGCTCCCCGCGGCGGGTATGCCCGTCTCGGCGATCGAGGTCGGAGTCGCGTCGGGGAACGTCCTCCGGGAGGCCCGGGTCCTCGAGGCGCGTCTCTCCGGCGGGCGCCTCGTCCCGTACGAGCTCGGGGCGGCGACGCTCCGGCGCGCCGAGCGGGACGACGCGTCGGCGGCGGCGATGACGATCCGCATCCAGGCGCCGGCCGAGCCCGAGCTGGAGCTCGTCGTCGAGGACGCCGGGAACCCGCCCCTCGAGCCGGCCTCGGTCACGGCCCTCTTCGAGGACCTCCCGTGGATCTACTTCGAGAGCCCGGACGGCGCGCCGCTCGAGGCGCGCTTCGGCGCGGGCTCCCTCGCGCGCCCGCGGTACGACCTCGAGGCGGTGCGTCCGGCCATCGCGCGGCAGGCCGGCCCTC
>CAZNSS010000837.1:0-1968 GCA_964575465.1 uncultured Holophagales bacterium
TCCGGAGGAGGGTCAGCTTCTCGTCGCTCATCACCCTGACCGCCCCGGTCGTCTTGAACTCGCCGAGGAAGTAGATGAGGACCTCCTGCCGCGTCCCCACGTTCACGACGTCGCCGGGGTAGATCGGGATGTTCCAGACCGGGTTCAGCCTCACGAAGAGCTCGTCCGAGTCGATCTCCAGACGGTCGGTCAGCCCGTTCTCGGCCGTCCGGAGGACGGCGATCTTCTTCCCCGCCCCCGGCGCCAGCCCTCCGGCGTTCAGGATCGCCTGCTGGAGGGTCCACCTCCCGGCGACGTTCAGCGCCCCGGGGCGGGCCACGCCCCCGAGGATCAGGATCGGGCGGTTCGCGTACTCCTTCACGTTGACGGTCACGTACGCCTGGTTCACGTACTTGGCCGTGAGCATCGCGGCGATCCGGTCCCGCAGGTCCATCGGCGAGACGCCCGAGGCCGTCACCTGCCCGAGGAGCGGCAGGTCGATCGACCCGTCGTCCTGGACGCGACGCTCGACGTTCAGCTCGGCGATCTCCTGCACCTTGATCTCGAGGAGGTCCTTCGGGCCGATGACGTAGTTCGCCGTCGAGACCTGGGCCGCGCCCTCACGGGCGACGACGAAGGAGAGAAGGAGGGCGGCGAGCCCGGCGGCGGCCCGACCCCTCGGGCACCCGTAACTCATGGGGTCAGTCTACCTTTCCCGTCACCGGAGGATGTCGATGCGCCCGGAGGCGCCGAAGCCGACCGTCGTCCCGACGCTGAAGATCGACCGGTCGAATCCGGGGACGTTCGAGGTGTAGTCGTCCTGGGTCGCCTCGATGCCGATCGTCAGGAACTTCCCGACGCGCCCGCGGATCCCGCCACGGATGGTCGTCACGTCGTCGTTCCGGGTCACCGAAGAGCCGTCCGGCTGAACGGTGGCGGCCACGTAGCGGTTCGCGCCGGTCTCGTACGTCACCCAGAGCGTCGCCCAGCGCGGCGAGACGCCGAGCGTTGCCCCGGCGCGCCGTTCTTCGTAGACGGTGTTGTCGGCGTAGAGGGAGGCCATCAGGTTGCTCCGGGCGAAGACCCCGAGCGAGAAGAGGCGCGAGAGCGCGTAGCTGACCGTGCCCCCGCCCGAGGGGCCGTTCCACGGCACGAACGACGAGCCGCCCTTCGGCTGGAAGTCGCGGTAGCCGAGGTAGACGTTCACGTCGAGCCGGCTCTTCCCGAGCCAGGCCGAGCCCATCACGCCGGTGCTCTTCGCGTCGCGCAGCTCCCCCTCGTTGACGAAGGCGAGGTCCCCCTGCTCGTAGCTCACCCCGAGGAGGAGGCGCGACCCCACCTTCCGCCTCACGCCGACACTCCAGACGGCGTCGCTCCCGTCGAGCTTCGAGAGGGTGTCGAGATCCTCGTCGGTGAGCCCCGCCCCGCCGTACCGGCGCCGCGCCAGGTTCAGGTCCCCGACGAGGACCGTCCGGGTCCCCAGCTCGTACTGCGCGCGGAACTGCCCTGCGAGGACGTCCTGCTTCACCGGCTGCTCGACCTCGGAGCTGAGGTTCACGGTGGAGGTGTAGCTCCCCGCCCTCGCCTCGAACGAGAAGCGCGGGAGGTAGTAGTAGGCGGAGGCGTCGTACGTCCCGCCGAAATTGCTCCGGTCCGAGTTCGTCGAGTACCACGTGTACGCCGGCAGGACGCTCCCCCGGAAGAAGAGCCGGCTCCCCACCGGGACGATCGCCTTCACGCCCCCCTCGACCGTCGCCGTGAAGTCGCCATCGGCCTGGTCCGCGCCCGTCCCGTAGAAGTTGTCCGTGTACCCGAGGTTCCCGATGTTGAGGATCGGCCGGAGCTTCAGCGGGCCGAGCCGGACCCGGGCCTCCTTCACCTCGGTCTCGAGCGACTCCCTCTCGGGTATCAGCGTTACCGACGACGAGAACGAGCCCATGAACTGCGAGCTCGTCATCGCGGGCGACCGCGCCGGCCGCAGCGAGCCCC
>CAZNSS010000838.1:0-1959 GCA_964575465.1 uncultured Holophagales bacterium
GGGTTGCCCTGCGCGAAAGCGACCCCCGCGAAGAGGACCGCTGCCACGAGGAGGGCGGTGATTCGGATAAACCTCATGCTTCTTCTCCTCCCGATGGATCTGTTCCCGGACTTTTTGCCAATTCACTCCAGCGACGGGGTGCGCGAATCGGAAATCCGAATCGCGTCCCGGTAATCCGTATCGGGCGGCGTCTCGTCCTTACCTTCACGAGACCTTGGTGTCTCATTGGAAAGGGGTTACGAGTAGCGGTCCCCGGGTTTTCCTGAATCGGTGCATTGTGCTGCAAGTGGGTTGCCACCAGGAGGACGAGATCGTCGGTCTCCCCATGACCGCCGTCATGTCGGCCTGACGTGAGACGTGATCTCCTTGGCGGGCCATGAGATCCCTCCTGAGAGCGCTCCCGGTCGTCCTCTCGGCCCTGGTCCTCGCGGCCCACTTCTACCGGTCGCGGAGCCTGCCGCTCGTCGCCATCTCCCTCGCGCTGCCGCTCCTCCTCCTCGTCGGGGAGCGCTGGAGCGCCCGGGTCGTGCAAGCGGGCATCCTCCTCGGAGCCGTCGAGTGGGTCCGGACGCTCGCGTTCTTCGCGGGGCAACGGATCGAGGCGGGGCGGCCGTGGGGGAGGCTGGCCGTGATCCTGGGCGCGGTCGCCGCGCTGGCCGCGCTCGCGGCGCTGGCGGTGCGGGTCCCCCCGGCGAGGCCTCGCGGCGACTCGGCGGCGCCGGGTCCGGAGGTCGTCGGATGAGGTCGGCCGAACGGCGGATCGCCCGGGAGTGGAAGACGATCCAGCTGATGATCCGCCTCCACTGCCGCGACCTCCACGGGGGGCGGAAGGCTCTTTGTACCGGGTGCGAGGAGCTCCGCGCGTACGCGGAGAAGCGCCTCGAGAAGTGCCCGTTCGCCGAGGAAAAACCGACCTGCGTCGCGTGCCCGGTCCACTGCTACGAGGCGGCGATGCGGGAACGGGTCCGGGTCGTCATGCGCTACGCGGGACCCCGGATGCTCTTCCGGCACCCGATCCTCGCCGTCCGGCACCTCCTGGACGAGAGGCGGCCTCTCTCGGAGAAGGCGACGAGGGTCGCGGAGAGGCTGAAGAAGTCGGGCTGAGCGGCCCGGCGGCTTCAGCCCGCCGTCTCGCGCCGGAGCGCGTCGAACTTCAGCAGGTCGGAAAGGAACTTCGGGAGATCCGCGAGCGGGAGCTGCGTCGCCCGGTCGGACTTCGCGTTCGCCGGGTCGTCGTGGACCTCGAGGAAGTAGCCGTCGACGCCGACCGCAGCGGCGGCGCGCACGAGGGCCGGAGCGTACTGCCGCGCCCCGCCCGTCTCCTTCCCGAGGCCGCCCGGGAGCTGGAGGGAGTGCGTCGCGTCGTAGATCACCGGCGCGCCGAGGGCCCGCATCATCGGCAGGCCGCGGAAGTCGACGACGAGGTTGTGGTAGCCGAACGTCGAGCCGCGCTCGGTGAGGAGGACGTTCGGGTTGCCCGCCTGGCGGCACTTCGCGACGATCTGAGCGCAGTCGTCGGGGGCGAGGAACTGCCCCTTCTTCACGTTCACGGCCCTCTTCGTCCGCGCCGCGGCGAGGATGAGGTCCGTCTGGCGGCAGAGGAACGCGGGGACCTGGAGGACGTCTGCGACCTCGGCAGCGAGCTCGCACTGCTCCGGCTCGTGGACGTCGGTCAGGATCGGCAGGTCGAGCTTCTCCTTGACCGCCGAGAGGACGTCGAGCCCCTTCTCGAGGCCGGGGCCGCGGAAGGAATCGCCCGCGGAGCGGTTCGCCTTGTCGAACGACGACTTGAAGACGAGCCGGTCGGCGACGCCGTGGTCCGCGAAGACGGCCTTGATCGCCTTCGCCATCTTCAGGGCGTGGGCGCGCGACTCGATGACGCACGGCCCCGCGAAGAAGACGGGGCGGCAGCGGTCGCCGGCGGAGAGGTAGGGGGTGATGGAGGCGTGGACGGCCATC
>CAZNSS010000839.1:0-1953 GCA_964575465.1 uncultured Holophagales bacterium
ACAGCGGGCTTGCGGGGATTCTTGGCGGGAAGTGACGGAGGATCTCTTCCTCTTCTCTCAGGAAGATCCGATCGCCGAGGCAGAGATCACACCCTATGGCTATGTCGCCAACCGGCCGACGGCTGATCGCGACCCGATGGGCCTGTATCGGCTCCAGATCGTCGAACGGTACAGCATCGAACGCAAGACACCGCCCGGCTGGAGACCGCACACGCAGTTCTTCACGCCGGAGGTCTCCTACGAGTGCAAGTGCACGGATGGAGGCTGGAGCGCTGAGTGGACCGCGCGGCTGCGCTGGATTATCCGGCTGAAGAACACATCTAGGCCGATGGTCGCGATGCATGAGTTTGGCCACACGACCATCTTCCGGGTGGCGGTCGAGAGGGCAATGTCGGTCGTCGAGCCCTTCGAAGCGCGTCGCTATAACAGCGAGACGGAGTGCGAGCTCATCAACGAGATCGTCCGGTACGACGTCGGCAGGCGCGTTCGGGACAATCTCGGATGGGCCTCGAAAGCACAGTGGATCTACGAGTTCAGTGAGTGGGGGTCGTACTACAAATGAGAAGACGGCGCCTGTTCATTGGGGTCGGCCTTGTGCTTGGAGCGCTGCTGCTGGCGTTCCTCGTCCTCTGCATGGAGGCGCACAAGCCACAACTGCTCGATGCTTCGTTGCTGCGCGGGTCAGGGGAGGCGCTGCTGAAGGAGCTGGGTCCTCCAAGCCACCAGAGCATGATCGAGGGCACCTCGCTTGTCCGGGAGGAACCTTGCGGTCTGAAGCTGGAGCTGGCCGGGCATCCAGCGCTGCAGCGCCGACGAGTCACTGTCTCGGTCTGGGAGAGGTCGAACGCGCTTTGCTGCACGCGTGGTTGTGCGTTTCTCGTTACGGATTCGGAGTCGGGAGCAGTTCTTCTCTTCGATTCGGTCTCGGAGGGACGCCCTGCGTTTGTCTTACTCGGCGAAGCGCCTAAGGGGGTGCTGCCCTGACGCGCACGTCCGATCGGAGTCATGCCTCGCGTCTAAAGCGCGACGAGTCACGAAGGAGCCGCCGAGGGAGAGCCCGAAAGGGCGACCACGGCGGCTCCGGCGCGTGGGGCGAGGAAGGTACGGGCGCGAGCACGGCGCGCGCCGGGGGCCCCTCCTCGGACCTCCCTCCGGCACGCGCCGTGCAGCGCCCCGCGAGCCCAAACGCGTTTGGGCCGCGCCGGCTGACATGAGGCGCTCCGCTTCGCTGCGCGCAGGCCCCGCGCGCCTCCGGGGCATCGCCTCCGCTCGCTGATCGCTCGCTGCGGCGAGCCCTGCGGCCTAACAGAGTTAGGCCGACACCGCCGTGGTCGTGCGGTGCGCGCGCCGCGCGGTCGCTGAAGGGCCTGGACACGGCTCTCGCGAACGCGCCGCCGCACGCGCCTCGGGTGCTCGCGAGCTGCGCTCCTCGGCCCGGCGACGTCGCGGGCGAGAGCCGCGCCAGGCCGTACTTCAGCGGAGGCGGCGCTGCGAGCGCCGCGGTGCTTTAAGGCGTGGCACTGCGGCGGCGAAGGCGAAGCGCGAGCACCTGCGGGGCTCGCGTGAGGTCGCCTCCTCGGTCCTCGCGCATCGCGCCGCCTCGCGCCACGCCGACCGGGACGAGGACCTCGCCGAGAACCCGCACCGTCGCCCTCGTCGTGAAGCTCCTCACCGAGGAGATGCCGCTGCATCTCCTCGTAGGAGGGCTGGGGCCGAAGGGGCGGGCCTCGTCAAGGGCGAGCGCAGCTCGCCGCGAAGCGGCCGAAGGCCCTGGACAAGGTCCACCCCGAAGGCCACCCGGAGCCCCGTGCGCCCCGGTCCTCGGCCG
This sequence comes from uncultured Holophagales bacterium, assembly GCA_964575465.1. GTDB lineage: Bacteria > Acidobacteriota > Thermoanaerobaculia > UBA5066 > UBA5066 > UBA5066. Next base: position 1,829 of record CAZNSS010000839.1, read on the forward strand.
TCCAGGACCGGCTCTTCGAGCCTCGCGCTTCGCGCGTCCTTGACGGCCTCCGGGCCGGAGCGCGTCGTCTCTGATATCGCGGAGCCCATTCGGTCTCCGCGTCGACGAGTCGCCGCGGGACGACG
>CAZNSS010000840.1:0-1952 GCA_964575465.1 uncultured Holophagales bacterium
AGGCCCTCTGCGCCGCCTGGGCGAGGCGCGCCCTCCCCGCCCTCCGGCTCGCCGTCGCCGAGGGCGACCTCTCGCTCCGCCGGGCCGTCGAGTCGGCCGGCGCCCTCGTCCTCGGCGAGGAGGAGACTTCGCGCCTCCCCGGGTTTGCCCCCGGCGCCTTCCGGAACGTCAACACCCCGGAGGAATACCGTGCCGTCGAAGAAGAGAGCCGCTGAGCTGACGCACCTCGACGCGGAGGGGGCCGCGCGGATGGTGGACGTCTCCGGGAAGGCGCCGACGCTCCGGACGGCGACGGCCCGTGCCGTCGTCTCGCTCGGGCGCGTGGCGTGGTCGGCGCTCGACGCCTCGGAGAACCGGAAGGGGGACGCGCTCGCCGTCGCCCGCCTCGCGGGGATCCAGGCGGCCAAGCGGGCTCCCGACTGGATTCCCCTCTGCCACCCGCTCGTCTTCGACGCCGTCGACGTGACTCTCATCCGGAACGCGCGCGAACGGCGTGTCGAGATCTCCGCCTCGGTCCGCGGCACCGGGAAGACCGGCTACGAGATGGAGGCGATGGTCGCCGCGGCCGCGGCCGCGCTCACGGTCTACGACATGTGCAAGGGGGCGGAGAAGGGGATCGTCGTCGGGCCGATCGAGCTCGTCGCCAAGAGCGGCGGCAAGAGCGGCGGCTGGACGCGCCCTCCCGCGGCGCCGGTCCGGCCTGCCCGGCGCCGCTGAGGCTCGCTACTCTCGGCTTCCGAAAGGCTCCGCGGCCGCCTCGAAGAGCGCCGGCAGGAGCGCCGCGACCGGGAGAAGGGCGAGGCGGTCCCAGGTCCAGGTGACGAGCCACGCGACGTCGACGTGCGCGAATGCGAACGAGAGGACGAGGAGCGCCGCGTAGGCGCCGGCGCCGGCGAAGAGGGGGCGGCGGCCGTGGCGGACCCCGGGAGCGAGGGCGAGGAGGAGCGCCGCGCCGAGGAGCCACGGGAGGGCGGGGAGGAGCGCGAGGTCGCCGAGAGTCGCGAGGGCCCGGAGCGGCCTCGCCGGCTGGAAGTCCGCGAGCCGGAAGTCCGCGAGGCCGGAGATCCCGTGGACGCCCCGGTAGAGCGACCAGGGGAGGACTCCGATTCCGAAGCCGGTCCCCGCCACCACCGCGGCGTCACGGAAGCGGCGGGCCGCAGCGAGGAGCGCCACGGCGACGAGGAGGGCGACCACCCCCTCCTGTTTCGTGAGCGACGCGAGCGCGAGGAGAAGACCGGCGGCCGCCGGGGTGAACGGAGAGGGCGACGGGCTCTCGAGGAGAAGGAACGCGGCGAGCGAGAGGACGAGCAGGAGCGCCTCGGCATAGCCCGTGTACGCCGCGGTCTGGAAGTAGGGCATCAGCGTGAGCGCGGCCGCGGCGAGGAGGCGCCAGGGGAGAGGGGCTCGCGTCCTCGCGAAGGTGAGCCCCGCGGCGAGGGCGAGGAGGAGGGGGCGGAGCAGCGCGAGGAGGAGCTCGTCGTAGCGCCCGAGGAGCCGGGCCGTCCCGGCGAGGAGGAGCGGCCAGAGCGGCGGGTACTCGGGGTGCGAGAACTCTCCCGCCGGGTCGACGCGGAAGACGGCCGAGAGGTCGCCTGAGGCGTGGATCGCCCGCGCCTTGAGCCCCCAGACGGCGAGGTAGTCGCCGAGCGAGAGGGGCTGGCGGACGGCGATGAAGGTCGCCGAGGCGAAGCCGAGTGCGAGCAGGAGCGCGGCCGCGAGGGTGAAGAGCCGGCGCCTCACCGGGGCGGCGCTCCTGCGAGGGCGAGGACGACCTCCGACCCCTGCCCCGCCTGGACGAGGACGCGGCGCGGCGCCAGAAGGTAGGCCGCCTTGCGGCGGAGCCGCTCGCGCACGTCGGGTGCGACGAGGGGGCCGACGGAGAGAACGGCGTCCGAGTCGACGGGCCACGTGGCGGCGGCGCGGAGAGCGTCGGCCGCGAACGCGGCGTCGCG
>CAZNSS010000841.1:0-1949 GCA_964575465.1 uncultured Holophagales bacterium
TTGATCGTCACGTCGGTGATCCGCGCCGCCGTCGCTCGCGCGAACTGCGCCGTCACCTTCTCGTCGATGCGCTCGCCAGGATGAATGAGCTGCACCGCTCCGTCCGTCCGGTCTGCGAGCTCGCGCAGGAGCGCATCCGAGACGTTCGATCCGATCCCGAACGAGTAGACGCTCGCCGTCCCGCGCGCTGCCATGAACGAGTCGACGATCTCCGACTCGTTCGCCACTTCGCCGTCGGTCATGAGCACGATGACGCCATCGGGCGCGAGGCGCGCTGCCTCCATCATGGGCGCCAGGATCTCCGTCCCGCCGCGCGCGTCGATCTGGGAGATCCACGCATCCACCTTGGCGAGCGTCGCAGGCCCATACGGCACCATCTCGCTCGCGAACGCCTCGATCTGGGTGTCGAAGGCGAGCACGTTGAAGCGATCTCCCTCGCGGAGCTGGCGGAGGCACAGCTTCATCGCCGTGCGAGCTTCTGGCATCGCAGTACCACCCATCGAGCCAGACCGATCCACGAGAAATACGAAATGTCGCGGCTTCGCCACCGCACCGGCGTCCTTCGTCGCGCCGAGATCCGGCACGAGCATGATGGCGACCGTCCCGTGTCCTTGAGCGACGCCGTCCTTGCGCCGCCGATGACACACCGAGCTTGCGATCGGTGTGGTGGGGCGGTCCACCTCCCGGGCGCAAGCGGTGACGACCACGTCGCGGTCCAGCGCGACCTCCTTCTGTTGCAAGCGCACCGTCGTCCTCGCCCCGCTCTCGGAGATCACGATCGCGTGGGAGGGGCTCGCGACCTCCCCCTCGGTGCCGAGATCGAAGACGACCTCGAGGTCGAGGCCATAGGCGGCATCGCCGGTGGGCGGCGAGACGGCCGCCGCATCCGCGTCCGTGACGCTTGGAGAGATGTAGCGGGGCGCGACGAGCGTCGGGATCGACCAGCGGACGGCGCCCTCGTCGGCGAGGAGCGGCTCGACGTACTGGATCTCGATGAGCGTCTCCTCACCGGGCAGCAGGTTTCCGATGCTCGCGGTGAACACGTTGGGCCGCGCCTGCTCGAGGAGCGCTGCGCCGTGCCCCGCCGTGACCGCCTCGTCGAAGTGCTGGAACGCGGCCGCCTTCTCCTTCACCTCGCCCTCGAAGCGCCGGTCGCCCACGCTCATCGCGAATCCGGTCACGACGCTGCGGGTGGGTAGTGGGAACGTGTAGGTAGCCTCGATCGCCTTCGTCTCCGTGTTGCGGTAGCGCTGTCGCACCGTCGCCACCGCGTGCCCGGCCACGACCTCGGCGCGCACTTCCACGCCCAGCAGCGACACCGCCGTTCCATGTGTCGTTCCAAGGCCCGATTGCGTCGTCATTCGCTCTCCCTCTGGTCCATCGGGGACGTATCCCTCGCGCTCTGTGACGAAGCGGGACCTGGGGTCTGACCGCACCAGCACCACTTTTTTGACTCCGCTCGCGCGGACCTAGTAGATGCGGAGCATGACCCGTTTTCGGCACACCCTCGTCGTCGCGCTCGTGGCGGCGGTGAGCGCGGCGATCGTGGGTCTGACGCCAGCGTGCGGCACCGACCCGGTCGGCGTGGAGTCCTGCCAGAAGATCGAGAAGGTGCGCTGCGAGAGCGCCCAGGCCTGCGGGATCAGCCTCGCGCGCCCCGAGCATCCGGGCAGCTCCGAGAAGGACAACGTCGCGGCGTGCATCCGCTACTACGACGAGCAGTGCCTCCACGGCCTCGCGATCACGAAGGACCCGGGCGGCCCCGTGGTCGACGCCTGCGTGAACGCCATCATCGCGGGCGACTGCGCGATCGTGAAGGCCCCGCAGACGAGCCCCGCGTGCTCCTTCCTCGCGCCGGAGCTCTTCGCCGACGCGAGCACCGACGCCGCCGACGCCACGACGGACTGACTCCGCTCCCAGAGCGTACGTTGTTGGAGCAAGTGACGTCA
>CAZNSS010000842.1:0-1948 GCA_964575465.1 uncultured Holophagales bacterium
GCCTCGGCTGCGTCACGCCGCTCGGGAGCGGCGCCGCCGCCTTCCGCGACGGCCTCCGCGACGGCCGGTCCGGCGTCCGCCGGATCTCCCTCTTCGACCCCTCGGAGCTCCCGGTGAAGATCGCCGGGGAGGCCGCCGGCTTCGACGCCGCGGCCCACGTCCCGGCCAAGGACGCGCGGCACGTCGCGCGCGTCGTCCCGATGGCGATCGCCGCCGCGGGAGAGGCGCTCTCGTCCGCCGGGATCGACGCCGAGCGGCTCTCGCTCGAGGAGAGGCGCCGGATCTCCGTCCTCGTCGGGTCGGGGGGCGGGCCGGTCGAGTTCTTCGAGAAGATGTACGGCCACTGGTACCGGGGCGAGCTGAAGAAGGCCTCGGTCTACGCGATCCCGACGGGGACGATCGGGACCCTCTCCTCGGAAGTCTCGATGCGCTTCGGCCTCAAGGGGCCGTCGCACGTCGTCTCGACGGGCTGCACCTCGTCCGCGGACGCGATCGGCTACGCCGCGAAGTCGATCCGCTGGGGCGAGCGGGACCTCGTCCTCGCCGGCGGCGCGGACGCCGTCATCACGCCCGGGATCATGACCGGCTTCGGCCTCATGCAGATCCTCGCCTCCTCCCGCCAGGACGCCCCGGAGACGGCGAGCCGCCCCTTCGACGCCGGGCGCGACGGCTTCGTCCTCGGCGAGGGGGCCTGGTTCTTCGTCCTCGAGGAGATGGAGCGCGCCCGCGCCCGCGGCGTGCCCCTCCTCGGCGAGATCGTCGGGTACGCCGCGACCTGCGACGCCTACCACCGCGTCCGGCTCGACGAGTCGGGCGAGGAGCCCGCCCGGGCGATGGCCGAGGCGCTCGCCGACGCAGGCCTCTCCCCGCAGGACGTCGGGTTCGTCCAGTACCACGGCACCGGAACGGAGCTGAACGACCGGATCGAGACCCGCGCCACGCGGATCGCGCTCGGCGACGCGGCGCGGACGGTCCCGGGGAGCAGCGTCAAGAGCCAGGTCGGCCACCCGCAGGGCGCCTCCGGCGCGGCCGGGCTCGCGGCGACGCTCCTCGCGCTGAACGCGGGCTTCCTCCCCCCGACCGTCAACCTCGACACCCCCGACCCCGCGTGCGACCTCGACTACGTCCCGCGGGAGGCCCGGCCCGCGGAGGTCGGCGTCGCCCTCGTGAACGGCATCGCCTTCGGCTCGAAGAACACGGCGCTCGTCGTGAGGACGGCCCGCGCCCTCGGGCCGCCGAAGCCGTGAGCCTTCTCGTCCCGGGGCGCGTTCCTTCCGACGAGATCCTCGACGGGACCGTGACGCCGGAAGCCGCCGAGGAGAGCCTCGACGACATCGAGCGGATCCACCGCTTCCTGGGGGGGCGGCCGATCTCGAAGCGCCACCTCGTCCCGCTCCTCCTCGCCGTCCCCTCGACGCGGCCCGTCCTCCTCGACCTCGGCGCCGGGAGCGGCCACGTCGGCCGCGAGCTCGCGCGAGAGCTCTCCCGCCGCGGGCGGGAGCTCGTGACGGTCGACCTCGACCGGCAGCTCCTCCACGCGCGCCTCTCCGCGAAAGGACGGAGCGTCGCCGCCGACGCCCTGCGCCTGCCGTTCCCCGACCGCTCCGTCGACGTCGTCTCCTCGACCCTCTTCCTCCACCACTTCGACGCCCCCTCCGTCGCCGCCCTCCTGCGCGAGTCGGCCCGCGTCGCGCGGCACGCCGTCGCCGCCCTCGACCTGACCCGCCACCGGATTCCCCTCGCCGTGAACGCGCTCCTCGCGCCCGTCCTCTACCGGAGCCCGATCACGCGGCTCGACGCGCGCGCCTCCGTCCTGCAGGCCTTCACGATCCCCGAGCTCCGCGCCATCGCCGCGCGGGCGCTCCCCGGCACCCTCGTGCGGCCCGCGGGCCCGTTCGTCCAGGGCCTGCTCTGGGCCAGGCGCCACAATCTGGACCTGCTGGTCAAA
>CAZNSS010000843.1:0-1943 GCA_964575465.1 uncultured Holophagales bacterium
GGCGACCGGGGCGGGAGCGGCCGGGCCGGAGCCCGTGACGCCCTTGATCTCGGCGGCGGTCGTCGTCTCTTCCTTCGTCGAGACGAGCGTGGCGGTCAGGTTCATCCCCTCGCGGAGGTCCTGGACAGTGACTTCCTTGCCGTCGACGAGGAACTTGACGTTGGCGGGCGGGGTGAACTTCTTGTAGGAGCCGTCGGCCATCTGCACGATGATCGTGCCGCCGACCTTCTTCATCAGCTTGCCGTTCTTGATCGTGGTGGTCTTGACCGCGGTCGTCGTCTCGGTCTTCACGAAGTCGGCGCCGAGGACGGTCCCGACCTTCAGCGTCTCGTAGGTCGTCGCGACGCCGTCGATCATGACGGTCTTGCCGGGCTTCGGCGTGAACTCCTTGATGCTCCCGTCTTCCATCTGGACGGCGACCTTCCCGTCGTACTTGGCGATGACGGTGCCGGTCTTGTGGACGATGGTCTCGGTCGTCTGCGCGACGGCGAGGGACGACACGCAGAGCGCGAGGACGAGGAGCGTGGCGATCTTCAGGTTCTTCGACATGTAGGGCTCTCCTTCTTCAACTCGTTGCCGGGGGAATCCAAATGGGTGGTCGGGAAAGACTGCCGGGGTCCTTTCTGCTTCTCTTGTCAGCCTTCTCGCGGGTCTCTCCTCCTCCCGGACCGTGGCGGCCTACCGAGCGGAGCGCGACGGCCGCTCCACGGCCCGGACGATGTATCGCTGCGGGGCATCGCCGACGAAGTAGAACGGGTAGCAGGTGACGAGCGTGAGCGACGGATCCGGCGTCGGGTCGAGAACGGAGACGTCGCCCGGCGAGACGATGCGGATCGAGTCGATGACGTAGGAATGCGTGGCGGTCAGGGTTTTCACCTCGACCTCGTCCCCGGTCTCGACGTCCTTCAGGCCGCGGAAGAAGCCGTCGCGGTGCCCGGCGATCGCGACGTTCCCCGCCTCTCCGGGGCGCGGCGTCCCGGCGATGAGGCCGACGGCGCGATTCAGCGTGACGTCGTCGGTCCCCTCGAGGACGGGGACCTCGAGACCGATCTTCGGGATGGAGAGGACGGCGAGCGGCGCGCCGAGGTCCCTCCGGAGGCTCTCTTCGTAGGCGCGGATCCGCTGGGGAGACCAGAGGGTCGTGTCGACCTCTCCCGCCCCTCCCCGGTTCGCGGCGGGAGCGACAGCCATCCGGGCCGAGGCGAAGCGCCGCAGGTCGCCCCTCTTCTGGACCGCCCCGGTCAGGCGGGCACCTCCGGCGAGGGCGAGCAGCGCGATGCCGGTGGCGACGAGCGCGCGCTCCGTCCAGCGGGAGGCGGCGCAACCGCGGGCGACTCTCGCGAGCCACCGGGCGGCGTCCCCGAAGAAACGCGAACCGGATTTCGTCACGTCGCCCCTGAGTATATCCAAGCCCGAACGCTCACTTCGGCCCGACATCCCCTTTGGGCAGGCGTCGCGCGGGCGCGGCGTACCACTGCTCCCGGGGAACAGTTTTCGGCATCTCGGGGTCGGCCTCGTAGTTGGGAGAAGTGATCTGGACGCCGAACTCGTTGAACGTGTCGAGGATGTTCGCGTGGAGCGCAGTCAGCGTGGGGACGCGGTCGAGCGGGTCCACGAGGAAGCCGCAGACCTCGTAGTCGACGTAGAAGTCCGTGAGCGCGCGCTGGAGCACCCAGGGCGCGGGCTCCTTCTTCAGCCCCGGCGTCCTCTCGGCGGCGAGGAGGAGGAGGCCCTCGACCTGCCGCCACGGCGTGTCGTAGCCGATGGTGATGCTCGTGCCGAGGACGATGCCGTTCTGGTCCGTCGCCTGGGAGTAGTTCTTCGTGATCTGGCCCGCCAGGACGGCGTTCGGGATGGTGACGGTCTCCTTCTTCAGCGTCCGGATCCTCGTCGCGAAGAGGCCGAGCTGCCAGACCGTCCCTTCGATGTCGCCCGCCTTCACG
>CAZNSS010000844.1:0-1941 GCA_964575465.1 uncultured Holophagales bacterium
CCAAGCAGCGGCGATCGTCAGAGACAAGTGAGAGAGGCGCACGCACGCTCGCTCGACCTGAGGAGCCGACGGTGACGCGCGACCCGCTCGCCGCCGTGAGGCCCGAGGTCCGGGCGGTCCGCGCCTACCGGTTCGAGGCGGCTCCGAAGGACCTTCGGGCCAAGCTCGACTTCAACGAGAGCCCGGCCGACGTCCCGGACGGGACGAAGCAGGCGGCGCTCGCCGCTCTCGGCGCCCGCCGCTTCGCCCTCTACCCCGAGTTCGGTGCCCTTCGCCTCCGCACGGCGCTCGCCGCGAGCGTCGGCCTCGCGCCGGAGCAGGTCGTCGCCTCGAACGGCTCGGGCGAGGCGATCTTCGCCGCCGTCTCGGTCTTCGCCGGCTGCGGAGGGACGCTCCTCCTCGCTCCCCCCGTCTTCTCGCTCTACTTCCAGATGGCGGCGATCGCCGGTGCGAGGGTCGCGACGGTCCCGCTCGTCGGTGACGGCTTTCGCATCGACGAGGAGGCCTTCCTCGAGCGCGCGGCCTCGGGAGAGCGGACGGTGCCTCTTCTCTGCTCGCCGAACAACCCGACGGGCGGAACGCTCTCGCGCGGTTTCGTCCGGCGGCTCTGCGAGGTCGCGCCGGTCGTCCTCCTCGACCAGGCCTACGTCGACTTCGCCGGGGAGGAGGACGACGTCCTCCCGCTCCTTCCCGAGCTCCCGAACCTCGTGATCTTCCGGACGCTCTCGAAGGCCTACTCCGTCGCGGGGCTCCGCGTCGGCTTCGCCGCGGCGCGGGCCGACGTGGCCGACGAGATCGGCAAGGCGATCCTCCCGTTCAGCGTCGACGTCGGTGCCGAGGAGGTCGCGCTCGCGGTGCTCGCGGGGAGCGACGAGGTCCGCACGCGCTGCCGCGCGATCGCCGCGGAGCGCGATCGGATGGCCGACGCCCTCCGGTCGCTCGGGGCGAGGGTCGCCCCCTCGCGCGCGAACTTCCTCTTCCTCGTCCCGCCGGGCGGCGACGGCGTGCGCGTCTTCCGCGACCTGCGGGCCCGCGGGGTCCTCGTCCGCGACCTGACCTCCGTCGCTCCCGGCGCGATCCGCGTGTCGGTGGGGACGCCGGAGGAGAACGACCTCTTCCTCTCGACCCTCAAGGAGGTCCTGTGAGCCGAACCGCCGAGGTGAGACGGACGACGAAGGAGACCGCCATCGCGCTGACGCTCGCCCTGGACGGGACGGGCGAGGCGCGCGTCGCGACGCCGGTCGGGTTCCTGACGCACATGCTCGAGACGGTGGCCAAGCACGCCCGCTTCGACCTCGCCGTCGAGGCCTCGGGCGACGTCCACGTCGACGCGCACCACACCGTCGAGGACGTCGGCCTCGCGCTCGGCGAGGCGCTCGACCGCGCCCTCGGCGACCGGGCCGGCATCGCCCGCTTCGGCCACGCGTACGTCCCGCTCGACGAGGCGCTCGCTCGGAGCGTCGTCGACCTCTCCGGGCGGCCCTACCTCGTCTTCGAGGCGCCTTCGACACCGGAGCTGCAGTTCGTCACGAACGACTTCCCGTTCGCCCTCGTCGAGGAGTTCTGGAAGTCGGCCGCCTTCCGCGGGAAGCTCAACCTCCACGTCGACGTCCTCCGCGGCCGGAACGCCCACCACGCGGCGGAGGCCGTCTTCAAGGCGACGGCCCGGGCCCTCCGCCAGGCGGTCGCCGCGACGGAGACGGCCGTGCTCTCGACGAAAGGGACGCTCACCGCATGACGCACGTCGCCCTCCTCGACTACGGCGTCGGGAACGTCGGCTCCGTGAGGCGCGCGTTCGAGAGGCTCGGCGCCGAGGTCCTGACGACGTCCGACCCGGCCGTCGCGGCCGGGGCCTCACGGGTCGTCCTCCCGGGCGTCGGCGCCTTCGCCCCCGCCCGCGAACGGCTCGCCGCCTCCGGCCTCGAGGAGGGGCTTCGCGCC
>CAZNSS010000845.1:0-1939 GCA_964575465.1 uncultured Holophagales bacterium
AGGAGGCGGGTCTGGACGGACGCTTCGAGGATCTCGTTTCAACCCACGCGCCCCGCGCGGGGCGCGACCGCGATCTACTAACCGATTGTCTCAGAGCGGCGATCTGAGCCCCGATCGCGAACCCTGCAGGTCTGGCACACGCGGCGCATGGTCCTCCGCGACACCTCGCCGGAAGTCATTCTCTACGTTCTCGTTAGCGAGCGCGCGAATCCTCTGGGTATCTCATGGGCGCTTGCGGTTCGCGCGGCCACCACGACTTCTACAGGACGATCGCCTCATCGAAGTCGCGGACCTTCTTCGTACCGTGATGCTCGACGTGAGCCTTCCAGCCGCTGCCGAGGAAGTAGAAGCGAAGGCTGTCTTCCTCAGACTTTGCTATTGCGAGAAGACCGTGCCGGAGACTCGCCCACTGCGCGGCGTCGACCACGCATTCAAACACAGAATTCTGAACTCGCTGCCCGAAATTCTGACATTCCTTCGCCACTTTCCGAAGTCGTCGGCGACCCTCACCATCCCCGGTAGCGACGTCGTAGCTGACAACCACCATCATCATCGGCTTGCTCCCAGTGCCCCGTCCGTCACTTCCAGAAGAAGGACGGGTAGTCGTCGAGCTCTCCCCGAATGCGTCTAGCCAGCAGGAGGGCCTGAAGCTGGGGCACGAGACCCACGGTCGTCTTTTCGCCAAGGAACGGGTGAACGATCTCCTCCTGCTTACGCTTCTGATACGCGGCGAGCACAGTTCTCCGGCCCGCTTCGGTGAGAAGCACCGCACCGGACGCAGCCGTCTCGAAGCTCGTCGCCTCCAGCTGCCTGAGGTTCACGAGGGAGAGGACGAGCCGGTCGGCGAACCAGGGTCGGAGCTCCTCCATCAGATCCAGCGCCAGGCTAGGCCGACCAGGCCGCTCTCGATGGAGAAAGCCCACGGCGGGGTCCAGGCCGACTGTCTCGACCGCGGAACGGTAGTCGTGAAGGAGGAGCGTGTATACGAACGAGAGAAGCGCATTGACGCGGTCGAGAGGAGGTCGTCTGCTGCGCCCCGAGAACAGGAAATCCTCCTTCTGCTGCGAGATGAGGTCGTCGAACGCGTCGAAGTAGCTCTTCGCTGCCGCTCCTTCCACTCCGCGGATCGAATCCACGTCCGCCCGACCGTCCAGGTCCGAGAGGAGGGCCCCGAGGGCGACGGCGGCCGAGTGGAGCCTCTCGTTGCCGGTGCCGCCGGGCCTGTCCCTCGTCGACCGAAGAACGACGGCGCGGCAGTTCGCGATCTTCGCTGCGACGACCGACCGGGCCACGTCACGACTCTTCTCCGACGAATCCGTCCATCGGTATTGCTCTCGCCGGAGAAGGACGTTCCCGCGAGTCGGGCCCTCGACTCGGGCCAGGAACTTCCCATGCTCGGAAAGGTATGTGACCGCGATCCCCTTCTCCGAGAAAAACCCGAGGAGCGGAGCGCTGCAGGACACCTGGCCGAAACAGACGACGCCGCCGATCGTCAGCGCGGGTATCCGTGCCCGGATCTCGTCTTCAACCCTGACGAGGATCGTCTCGGAGTCCTTGGAAACATAGGCCCCCTGAGTAAGAACGTAGAGGGTATTCAGGTGTTGCTTCATTCCGCACGGCTCTTCGCGGGCTCACAAGAGTCCGCGATCATTCTTCGCAGATATGCCGATGCGGATCGCGCGCCTGCTGTCGGGCAGCACAGCCCAATGAGAGAGCAGTCGTCGCACTTCGGCCCGTATTCGGCCCGAGGCGTTCGGCCTGAGTCGAAGAGAAGATGGAGTTTCGCCGCAACGTCCCGTGTCAGGGTGCGAAGCGCTTCGTCGAACGCGACGATTTGGCGGCGTCTCGTTCGACCGTAGAACAGGGCGCCCTCGAGAATGTGCCCGCCGAGCATCTCTTCCAGACACCCACCCGCCTGATCGGCGAGGGCGCGGTGCTG
>CAZNSS010000846.1:0-1934 GCA_964575465.1 uncultured Holophagales bacterium
CGCTCCTCTACAACACGCTCTCGCAGTACCGCGAGGACCTCGAGATCTGCTTCGCCGCGATCGGCGACGCGGGGGTCGACCGGTGGCCGCTTCAGGTGACCGAGTTCGCCCACGGCTACGACCTCGAGCAGCAGCTCAACGCCCTCTACGGCGAGGGGGGCGGCGGCGACGCGCCGGAGAGCTACGGGCTCTTCGCGTGGTGGGTCGAGCACCACGTGGAGGCGCCGCGGGCGAAGAAGCCGTTCCTCATCGTCTTCGGCGACGCGCCGATGCACAGGACGATCCCGAAGGAGCAGATCGTGAGGCTCCTCGGGGAGACGGCGCCCCAGGAGGGGAGCACGACCTGGAAGGGAAAGCTCGCCTCGGTGCTTTCCGCCGGGGAGGAGTTCGACGCCCTCGCCGCGTGGAAGCGGGTCGCGGAGACCTGGGACGTGTGGTTCCTGAGGCGGCCGACGGGGCGAAAGGGAGACGACGTCGACCGGCAGTGGGCCGAGGCGATCGGGAAGGAACGCGTCTTCCGGATCGACGACGAGCAGCGTGCCGTGGACTACGCCATGGGGCTCGTCGCGCGCTCGTGGGGAAGGTTCGGGGACTTCGAGGCGAACATGCGGGCCCGCCAGGCGGAGTCGAAGGTGAAGTTCGTCGCCGACCGGATCCGCTCCGACGGGCCGCGCGTCCTCGCCTGCCCGGCGTGCGGCGGGAAGATCCCACCCGACGCCTTCGGCCGGACGACGTGCGCGTTCTGCGGCTCGACGCTCGAGCTGTAGCGACGTGACCGGCGGCGGCGCCTCTCGCGACGGGAAACGCGTCGGCGCGATCGTCACGCTTCCGCCGTACGCGTCGTTCGGCGAGGAGGTGGCCCGGCACCCGCTCGTGACCGGATTCCGCCTCAACACCGTGATGCCGCTCGCGGGGGAGGCGCGCCGCGACGCGCTCGCGCGACTCTCGCGGCTCGGGCCGCCGCTCTGGGTCGACCTGAAGGGACGGCAGCTGCGCGTCGTGGAGGCCGCGGTGCCCCCCTTCACGGCGGTCCGCGTCTCGCACCGGATCCGCGTGCCGACGCCGTGCGACATCTTCTTCTGCGACGGGAAGGAGGCCGCGCGGCTCGTCGCCGTCGACGGCGACCGCCTCCTCCTCGAGGAGGGGCCGCGGCGGGTCGTCGGCCCCGGGGAGTCCGTGAACGTCGTCCACCCGGCGCTCGAGGTGGAGGGAAGCCTGACCGGGGGCGATCGCGCGTGGCTCGCGGCCATGCGGGAGCTGGGGCTGACGAAGGCGATGCTCTCGTTCGTCGAGCGCGAGGAGGACGTCGCGGAGCTCGAGGCCGGGCTCCCCGGCGTCGAGCCGATGCTGAAGATCGAAAGCCGCAGGGGCCTCGCCTTCGCGGGACGGAACGGAGGGAGCCTCGGAAGGCTCGTGGCGGCGCGCGGCGACCTCTTCGTGGAGGTTCGCGAGCCGCACCGGATCATCGGGGCCCTGCGCGACGTCATCGCGGTGGACCCGCACGCCGTCGTGGCGAGCCGGATCTTCCCGGCGCTCGCCCGGACTCCCGTCCCGGTCGCCTCGGAGATCTGCGACGTGGCGTTCCTCCTGGCGCTCGGCTACCGGACGTTCCTCCTCGGCGACGAGGTCTGCCTGCGGCGGGAGCCGCTCCTCGCGGCGCTCGACCTGCTCGCGGCCGTCGCCCGGGAGATTGCGTGAGGGTCGCCCTCGCGCAGGTCGAGGCGCGCGTCGGAGACTTCGCACGGAACCTCGACCGTCTGGCCCAGGCGCAGGCCGAGGCGCGAGGGCAGGGGGCCGACGTCGTCGTCTTCCCGGAGCTGTCGCTCGTCGGCTACCCGCCCCGCGATCTCCTCCTCGACCCGGGCTTCGTCGCGGCGGCGTTCGAGGCGACGCGCGAGGCGGCGCGGCGGACGGCCGCGGGACCGCCCTGCCTC
>CAZNSS010000847.1:0-1932 GCA_964575465.1 uncultured Holophagales bacterium
TGCCGCCCGCGGCGGCACCGTGCTCATCCCGGCGTTCGCCGTCGACCGCACCGAGATCATCCTGTTCCACCTGCGCCGGCTCGTCGCCGCCGGAGCGATTCCGAACCTCCCGATCTACGTCGACTCACCCATGGCGCTCGCCGCGCTCGCCGTGTACCGCCAGGCCATCGATCGCGGCGAGACCGAGATCAATCCGGGCCTCGCCGACCTCGGCGATCCCTTCGACTCGGGCCACGTCACCGAGGTCCGCGACGTCGAGCAGTCCAAGGCGCTCGCGAAGCTGCGGGGCCCCGCCATCATCGTGTCGGCCTCCGGGATGGCCACCGGTGGTCGAGTCGTCCACCACATCCGGCGACTCCTGCCCGACCACCGCAACACCGTGCTCCTGGTCGGCTACCAGGTCCCGGGCACCCGAGGCCGCCTGCTCGCCGACGGGGCGAAGGAGGTGAAGATGCTCGGGAGCTACGTGCGGGTACGCGCCGAAGTCATCGATCTGGGTGCCTTCTCCGTCCACGCCGACCAGAGCGAGCTCGTCGATTGGCTGGAGACGGCCGACCGACCGCCCGACGTCGTCTACATCGTCCACGGCGAACCCGAGGCGTCCGCAGCGCTGCACGAGCTGATCGACCGGCGCGACGACTGGCAGGCCGTCGTCGCCCGGGACGGCGAACGAGTGCGTCTCGACACGTTCCCGTCGTCGTGACGAGGCTGCGCACGGACCATCGCATTCCGGTTGTTCGGTGGGATCAGGATGACCGACCCTGCACGTCGCCCGACGCCTGGCGGAGAACGGGCTCGAAGTTCGTTGACGCAGCGGTGCCGGGCACCTCGAGCGGGTGAGCAGTGGGCGGCTCGGCGAACCGGAGTCGGGCGCCAGCGAAGCCGCACGCACGGTCACGAAACGTGTCGTTCGCCCCTACCGGCTCGGTGACACCGCGCAGAAGCTGGACTCGTCCGTCCGAAGGAGGTCCAACATGGATGTCGAGCTCACCGAAGAGGAGTCCTCGGTGCTCCAGCAAGCGCTGCACTCGTACCTGTCCGAGCTCCGCGATGAGATCAGCCACACCGACGACCGGGAGTTCCGCGCCGGTCTCAAGGAGGAACGCGAGACGCTCGAGGGGATCTTCGAGAAGCTCCGTGAGGCGGCGACGGCGACCGAACTCCAGGACGATTCGGGTGCCCTCGTGGTGCGGGTCGTCAGCCTGTGGTGGAGCGACACCGTCGGCCCCTGAGCGGCCACCCCGGTGAGCGCGTCACCGCAACGAGCAGGTCGACCCGACCTCGTCGCCGGCCAGCGCGCTGCTACTTCTTGGCGGGGGCCTTCTTCGCCGGCGCCTTCTTCGCCGGGGCTTTCTTGGCGGGGGCCTTCTTCGCCGGGGCCTTCTTCGCCGGGGCCTTCTTCACCGGCGCCTTCTTCGCGGGGGCCTTCTTCACCGGCGCCTTCTTCACCGGCGCCTTCTTCGCGGGCGCCTTCTTCGCGGGCGTGGCGGCGGCCTCGAACTGCGGAAGCGCGTCACGGAGGGAGCTGACCAGGCGCTGCGCCGCGTCGTTGGAGACGTCGAGGAGTTGTTCGATCATGTCCAGCGCGGCCTCGACGAGCCGGAGGCGACGGCTGGGCGAGCCCTTCGTGCCCCCACCGGGGAGCGCCGAGTCGACGGACTCGACGAAGCGACGGACCGCGTCGAACGCCGCCTTCTCGTCGTCACCGACCGTATCGATGATCTCGAGGAGGAGATCCGCCCCGACGTCCTCGGTCTTCTTCGCCATCTCCGTGCTCCTTCGTGGACAGGTGTGGTCGGGCGTCAATGCCGCCCGACCATCACTCTCGTCGACGGACAGTGGTCGGGTCAGAGCCGAAGGTCACCACGGGCGTGGTACTCGGCGACCTTCTCGGCGGCGCGCTCGCCGAAGAGGATGTCCGCCACCTCGAGC
>CAZNSS010000848.1:0-1930 GCA_964575465.1 uncultured Holophagales bacterium
AACCCGCCGCCGGGAGAGGTGCAGACCGTCGTGCAACTGACCGAAGACCTGAGCCGCGCATTCGCGGACGTGAAAGCAACGGCTCCCGAAGAGCCGAACGAAGGATAGGAGGTAGCCATGCCCGCAGCCATCGGAGCCGGAACCTTCTTCGGCAGGAAGCTGGAGGAGCCGTCGGACGTCTACTCGGTCGGACACCCCATCCCCGCAGGGCCCGGGGCCGTCGTCGCCCCGCCGGCCGCAGCGCCGACGGTCAACGCGAGCGTCGGCGCGGGCAACATCACGGCCTCGGTCGAGTACCGCAGCGCCTACATCAAGGAAGGCGGCTTCGTCTCGGTCCCGTCCGCCTGGTGCTCGCCGGTCTCGCTGACCGCGAAGAACGCCGTCCTCACTGTTATCGGCGCCTACACCGACCCGACCGTCATCGGCGAGGTCGTCGAGCGCCGCATCGGCTCGATCCGCTGCGTCGTCGCGCGGCTCTGGGCGGGCGAGACGACCTGGACCGACACGTTCGCCTCTGGTTCGACTGCTCTCGACTACTCCGACAAGCTGAACGAGCTCGGCGAGACCGGGGTCAACGGCGAGTTCAAGTACCCTTACATGGACAGCGCCGATCCGCAGATCGACGCGAAGACCATCACGGCCTCTGTCATCACGGGGGGAGCGGGGAACCCGAAGGGGCGCCCCGGCCCGGTCGGCATCGAGGTCACGGCGAAGGGGACGGCGAACGCCGGGGAACTCGTCCACTACCTCCTGACGTGCGGACTCGACTGCACGAAGTACGGCGTCAAGGCCGCCGCGTTCGTGACCGACCTGACCGACGTCGACGAGCCGACGCGGAAGTACGTCTTCACACCGAAGCGTGCGGGGCGGCTCGGGAAGGGCTCGCTCTCCGCGCACAATCACGGCGGGGGGGACAGCGTCAACGGGTTCATCTGGCAGCTCAAGGCGTCCGAGGTCATGGTGAAGACGGCCGGCGGCAAGGTCGCCGAGGCCGAGACGAAGATGATCGGCTGCGGGTACACGCCGCATGGGCTCCCGACCGCGACGTACGACTCGGGCTCGCCGTCGCAGACCGTGCTCCCGGTTCTCTTCGGCCGCCGCTCCGACTCCGCCGCGGACACGGCCTCGACGCTCGTCAAGGTCACGACCGTACCTGCGGCTGGTGTCGAGGGGATCAAGGCGAAGGACGCGAGCGGTGCGACGTACAACGTCGCGGGCGAGCAGAGCCTGCTCTACAACGCGACCTCGAAGAAGCAGAAGCAGCAGACGGGGATGTTCTCGGACAAGCTCCGACTGCTCGACCAGACCGGGGTGCCGATGGGCCTTGGCTCCGGCCGACCGCTCATGCTCCTCATGGGAGGCAACCGGGAACTCGACGAGGCGAACGACGAGTACACGTTCCCGCCGAAGCCGCTCGCCCCGGACACCGGTACGACGCCCGGGACGCCCGATGCGACCTCGACGGGATTCGGGCCGAAGCGGATGTCCTCGCCGGACTTCACGGACGCGAACGCCTTCGTGACGGACGGCAGCACGGGCCTCCTCGTGACCGCGACGCAGATCAAGCTGATGGACCCGAAGAAGCTCATCGAGGGCCACGGCATCGAAGCGGGCTACGGGTACGACGTGCAGGACTCTGGGAAGAAGAACGTCGAGATCCAGTTCACGCGGTACTACGAAGACCTTTCCTACCAGAAGCGGCGCGAGCTGGTCGTGCGCCCGGCGTTCACCTGGAAGCTCGAGGGGGACCTCATCCCTGTGACCCCGGGGACGCTCTCCACGCACCGCGAGACGGTCCAGGTCGAGATGCCCGAGACGGAGATCACCGATGCGAAGCCGACCGTGGGCGGGGAAGACGTCCGCATGGAAACCGTCACGGCGATGACGGTCGAGCCGACCGACGGGAGCAACGCCTTCGCCATCACGATCA